>NZ_JBHWIV010000037.1:68488-84533 GCF_042731675.1 Kitasatospora sp. NPDC059827
GGGCTGCGGGGAGTGCGCCTCCGGCCCCGGGGGGGGATACAGGTCCGGTTACACGTATGGGCGGGCACCCCGCGCGGCCCCGCCCGGGCCCGCCCCGGCCGGGGCGGGCCGGGGCGCCGACCGAAGAGCCACCGAAGAACCCCCGAGAAGCCACCGAGACACGGAGCGAAGCGAACGATGGCCGAGCCGCACGCCGCCGACAGCCACGACCTGATCCGCGTGCACGGGGCACGCGAGAACAACCTCAAGGACGTCAGCGTCGACATCCCCAAGCGCCGCCTGACGGTGTTCACCGGGGTGTCCGGCTCCGGCAAGAGCTCGCTGGTCTTCGACACCATCGCCGCCGAGTCGCAGCGGCTGATCAACGAGACCTACAGCGCCTTCGTCCAGGGCTTCATGCCGGCCCTGGCCCGCCCCGAGGTGGACGTCCTGGAGGGCCTGACCACCGCGATCCTGGTCGACCAGCAGCGGATGGGCGCCGACCCGCGCTCCACCGTCGGCACCGCGACCGACGCCAACGCGATGCTGCGGATCCTGTTCAGCCGGCTGGGCACCCCGCACATCGGCTCCCCCAAGGCCTTCTCCTTCAACGTCCCGTCGATCAGCGGCGCCGGCGCGGTGACGGTGGAGCGCGGCGGCAGGACGGTCAAGGAGCGGCGCAGTTTCAGCATCACCGGCGGCATGTGCCCGCGCTGCGAGGGCCGGGGCAGCGTCACCGACATCGACCTCACCCAGCTGTACGACGACACCAAGTCGCTCGCCGAGGGCGCGATCCTGATCCCCGGCTGGAAGCCGGACAGCTGGTGGACGGTCGGGGTGTACGCCAACTCGGGCTTCCTGGACGCGGACAAGCCGATCCGCAAGTACACCAAGAAGGAGCTCCAGGACTTCCTCCACCGGGAGCCGACCAAGGTCAAGGTCAACGGCGTCAACCTGACGTACGAGGGCCTGATCCCCAAGCTCCAGAAGTCCATGCTGTCCAAGGACAAGGAGGCGCTGCAGCCGCACATCCGGGCCTTCGTGGAGCGGGCCGTCACCTTCACGGCCTGCCCGGAGTGCGGGGGCACCCGGCTGAGCGAGGCCGCCCGGTCCTCGAAGATCGGCGGTGTCAGCATCGCCGACGCCTGCGCGATGCAGATCAGCGACCTCGCGGACTGGGC
This sequence comes from Kitasatospora sp. NPDC059827, assembly GCF_042731675.1. Classification (NCBI taxonomy): domain Bacteria; kingdom Bacillati; phylum Actinomycetota; class Actinomycetes; order Kitasatosporales; family Streptomycetaceae; genus Kitasatospora; species Kitasatospora sp. NPDC059827. The sequence goes on from NZ_JBHWIV010000037.1 coordinate 69,649, forward strand.
CCGGGCGCTGGACGAGCCCTCGGTGGCGCCGCTGCTCGACGCGCTGCGGCAGGCGCTGGACGCCTTCGTGGAGATCGGCCTCGGCTACCTCTCGCTGGACCGCCCCTCCGGCACCCTGTCGGGCGGCGAGGCGCAGCGGGTGAAGATGATCCGCCACCTGGGCTCCTCGCTCACCGACACCACGTACGTCTTCGACGAGCCCACCACCGGGCTGCACCCGCACGACATCAGCCGGATGAACGACCTGCTGCTGCGGCTGCGGGACAAGGGCAACACGGTGCTGGTGGTGGAGCACAAGCCGCAGACCATCGCGATCGCCGACCACGTGGTGGACCTCGGTCCCGGGGCGGGCGCGGCGGGCGGCTCGGTGTGCTTCGAGGGCAGCGTGGCCGGGCTGCGCGGGAGCGGCACCGTCACCGGCCGGCACCTGGCGGACCGGACGGCGCTGCGGGCGGAGGTGCGCAAGCCCACCGGCTCACTGGCGATCCGCGGCGCGGACAGCCACAACCTGCGGGACGTGGACGTGGACGTCCCGCTCGGGGTGCTGACCGTGGTCACCGGGGTGGCGGGCTCGGGGAAGAGTTCGCTGGTCCACGGCTCGATCCCGCCGAGCGAGGGCGTGGTCTCGGTCGACCAGGGGGCGATCAAGGGCTCCCGGCGCAGCAACCCGGCGACGTACACCGGGCTGCTGGAGCCGATCCGCAAGGCCTTCGCCAAGGCGAACGGGGTGAAGCCGGCCCTGTTCAGCGCCAACTCGGAGGGCGCCTGCCCGACCTGCAACGGCGCCGGCGTGGTCTACACCGACCTGGCGATGATGGCCGGGGTGGCCACCACCTGCGAGGACTGCGAGGGCAAGCGCTACCAGGCCTCGGTGCTGGAGTACCGGCTGGGCGGCCGGGACATCAGCGAGGTGCTGGCGATGTCGGTGGGCGAGGCGGAGGCGTTCTTCGGCGACGGCGAGGCGAAGCTGCCGGCCGCGCACCGGATCCTGGAGCGGCTCGCCGACGTCGGCCTGGGCTACCTCAGCCTCGGGCAGCCGCTGACCACGCTGTCCGGCGGTGAGCGGCAGCGGTTGAAGCTGGCCACCCACATGGCGGACAAGGGCGGGGTCTACGTCCTGGACGAGCCGACCACCGGGCTGCACCTGGCGGACGTCGAGCAGCTGCTCGGCCTGCTGGACCGGCTGGTGGACTCCGGCAAGTCGGTGATCGTGATCGAGCACCACCTGGCGGTGATGGCGCACGCCGACTGGATCATCGACCTCGGGCCGGGCGCCGGGCACGACGGCGGCCGGGTGGTCTTCGAGGGCACCCCGGCCGAGCTGGTCGCGGCCCGCTCGACGCTGACCGGCGAGCACCTCGCGGCGTACGTGGGGTGAGCCGGGGCGCGTGCTACCCGAGCGGGAGGACCATCTCCAGGATCCGGGCCCGCTCGTCCAGCACGTACGGCGTCTCGCCGCCCGTGCAGGTGAAGCCGCGCCGCCGGTAGAAGGCGGCGGCGCGGTCGTTCGCCTCGTGGACGCCGAGCAGCATCCACTCGGCGCCGCCCTCCCGGGCCCAGGCGATCACCGCGTCCAGCAGGGCGTCGGCGACGCCGCGCTCGTGGCCGCGGTGCGCCGGGTCGACCCAGACGCCGATCAGGTCGACGGTCGCGGTCTTGCGGCTGGGGATCGAGAGCATGGTGGCGACCCACCGGTCGTCGCCGTCCACGGCGACCAGGCCGATCCGGCCGGGCTCGTTCAGCCAGTCCGTACGGGCCCGCCAGTTGCCCTCGCCCTGGAGCTGCGCGTACGCGTGGGTCTCGCCGAACGCCAGCGGGGTGTCGAGGAGCTGGGCCAGCCGGATGGTGCGCAGCCGCTCCCAGTCGTCGCGGCCGATCCGTTCGATCCGGTACTGCACGTCGTCCCCCGTCACGCGATCCTGCCTCCGCCGTCGGCGGTCGCCGGCGACGGAGGCAGGATAACCGCAGCTCAGGTCACGGCTTGAGGCGGACTACCTGCGGGTCGTGGTCGCTGGCCTGCTGGGCGAACTCGGCGTTGATGTGCACCACGTCGTACTTGGCGTAGCCGAGCTCGGGGCTGACCAGGACGTGGTCGAGCACCTGGGAGTTGCCCTGGTAGACGTAGGAGTACTGCTCGGTCTCCGGCAGCTCGTTCACCAGGTCGCGCAGCACGCCGCCCTTGGTGAGCGCGGCCAGCGCGGGCGAGAACTGGTAGTCGTTGAAGTCGCCGAGCGAGACGATCCTGGCCTGCTTGTCGGCGGCCAGCAGCCCCGCGACGAAGGCCTGCTCGACGGTGGCCTGCTTGACCCGCTGCACCTCGGAGCTGCGGGTCGGGGCCTGGAAGCGGCTGTCGATGCCCTGGTCGCCGCCCTTGCTGTTGAAGTGGTTGGCGATCACGAAGACCTTCTGGCCGCGGAACGCGAACTGGCCGACCAGCGGCTTGCGGCTGTTGGTCCAGGCGTCGTCGGTGGGCGCGATCCGGCCGGGCGAGGCGGTGAGCGCGGTGGCGGCGCCGGTGCCGGTGACGCCGACGGCGGTGGTGGCGCTGCCGCCGGGGATGTCGGTGAAGGAGACCCGCTGGGGGTTGAACAGGAAGACCTGGCGGATGTTGCCGCCGGGCTCGCCGCCGTCCTTGCCGTCCTGGGGGTCGACCGAGCGCCAGTCGTAGGCGGGGCCGCCGGCCGCCTTGATCGCGGCGAGGAACTTGGCGACGGTCTGGCTCGCGTCGACGGTGCCGTCGCTCTTGGCGCCGTTGTTGTCCTGGATCTCCTCCAGGGCGACGATGTCGGGCGAGCGCAGGTTGGTGACGACGCCCTGGGCCAGCTCGGCGAACTTGGCGTCCGGGTTGGTGGCGGCCAGGTTCTCCACGTTGTAGGTGGCGACGGTGAGTTCGCGCTCGCTCGCCTGCGGGGTGACCTCGCGCTGGAGGTGGTTGTCCTTGAGGGTGCCGAGGGTGCCGGCCACCAGGGTGTAGCCGCCGAAGGAGTTGTAGTCCAGCGGGCCGGTGGTGGTGCCGGTGAGCTCGTCGCCGACGTTGGCGACCGGGAAGGGCTGCTGGGTGACGGCGGCCTGCTGCTGCACCATCAGGCGGCCGACGTTGGGCTCGCGGTAGGACTCGTAGAGCACGCCGCCGCGCTTGCTGCGCTGGTCCTGCCGGTCGGCGGCGACCCAGAGCTCGTTGTACTTGTCGGTCGCCTGTATCACCCGGACGTCCTTGACCTGGACGAGCATGCCCTCCAGCGACTCGTAGAAGTCCAGGGCGTACTTCTCCGGGTCGAGCCGCCCGGCGTCGATGCTGCCGTCGGGCCCGGCCGGCGGGGCGTAGGTGCCAGGGATGTTGCGGGTGTCCACCACCACGGGGGCGGGCAGCGGGTTGCCGCCCGAGAGCACCGTGACGGCGGGGCCGGTGAGCTCGGTGACGGACTGCGAGCCGCCCGAGGAGTTCGGGTAGTACTCGGTGACCTTTCCGCTGACCAGCACCGAGTCGCCGACCTTCACGGTCGGGTTTCCGCCGGTGAAGACGAAGATGCCCTCGCTGGTGGCCGGGTCGGCGTCCGGGTTCGGGTCCTGCAGCCAGAATCCCTTGGAACTGCCGTACGCGCGCACGCCGGTGACGATTCCGGGCACGCCGGTGACCGGCTTGCCGGCCTGCGGGGAGACCCGAGTGGTGCCCTGGATGTCGTGGATCCGCAGCGGACCGGCCTCGGTGGGCGCGGGCGGGGCGGCGGCCGCGCCGGCGGCGACGGCGGACGGCAGCGGGACGAGCACCAGCGAGACGGCGAGTGCGGCCGGGGCGACGGCGGCGCGCAACAGGGCGGCTCTGCGGGGGCGGGGGGCGGAGGCGGTGGTCACCGGGGCATGGCTCCTAGCTCGGGCAGCGGACGCTACTCGCTTAGAAGGAAGGTCGGGAGAGAGCGGGGGACGGCTCCCGTTCCCCCGAGGCGCCCTCAAGATACGCGCGTAGAAAATGCCCCGACAAGACCTCGTCAATGAACTGTCGGTTCCGGCCCGGTGACGTGCGGAAGCATCGATTCGGCTGTTTCCCAGACTCCTTCCAGCAGCCGCCCAGCAATTCCCCAGTTTGACCGGTCCTTTGCCCGGCTTTACCCGATCCGTTCCACGATCAGCTCGCACAACTCGTGGGTGCGCAGCGCGTCGTGGGCGTCCAGGGTCTTCCCGGCCCGGACGGCGTCCAGGAAGCCCAGCACGCACTGCTCGATCCCGCGCTGACGGGCCACCGGCACCCAGTCGCCGCGCCGCCGGACGGTGGGCTGGCCCCGGTGGTCGATGACCTCGGCGAGGTTGCGCACCTCGCGCTTGGAGTCGCCGCCGGAGACCTCCAGCACCTCCTCGGTCGAGCCGGAGACCCGGTTCATGATGCCGAGTGCGGTGAAGCCCTCCCCGCCGAGCGTCAGCACCACGTGCTCCACCAGGCCCTCGCGGTCCTTGCGGGCCCGGACGTCCACCTGCTCGATCTCGCCGGGGACCAGGAACCGCAGGGTGTCCACCACGTGCACGAAGTCGTCGAAGACCAGCGTCCGGGCGGCCTCGGGCAGGCCCTCGCGGTTCTTCTGCAGCACGATCAGGTCGCGCGGGCGCTCCAACGCCTGGGCGTAGCCGGGGGCGTGGCGCCGGTTGAAGCCGACCATCAGCGAGCGGCCGGTGCGGTCGGCGAGGTCGACCAGCCGGCGGGCGCCGTCCACGGTGTAGTCGAGCGGCTTGTCCACGTACACGTCCACCCCGGCGCCGAGCAGCTGCTCGACGATCGGCACGTGCTGGTCGGTGGCCGCGTGCACGAAGGCGGCCCGGATGCCGCTGTCGATCAGCGCGCCCAGGTCGGTGAACCGGCTTGCGGCGTCGATCCGGTGGGTCTCCCCCAGCCGGTCCAGCTTGGCCCGGTCCCGGGTCATCAGGCGCAGGTCCAGCCCGGGCAGGGCGGTGAGCACCGGCAGGTACGCCTTCTGCGCGATGTCGCCGAGGCCGATCACCCCGACCGGCAGCGGGCCGGCGGGGACGACGGTCGAGGTCATGGAGACTCCTGGGGGGTGCGGCCGGTCATGGTTCCGCCACCCTACGCGGTCCGTCGTACGGCGGTTCGGGCACGATCCCGGCCGGGGCCGGGAGGGTGGGGCGGGCTCGGCGGGCCCGGGGCGGTAGGGCCGGGACGGTAGGGAAAACCCGACCACCGTTCCTCGACCTGGCTGTCATGACGTCACCCACCCGCCGCCGCTGCAATGGTGAGGTGCTCACTCACCAGCCCCGCCGGGCTCCGGGAGCGGACGGGCGCAGGTGGTACTGGTGCGCCGGTTGGCTCGCCTGCGCCGCCTGGGCCGCCGTGTTCCCCCTCGTCTCCCCGCTCGGGCCGCACCGGACCTGGGGCGCCGTCGCCGCGGTCGGCTACCTCGTCGCGGCGGTCGCCGTCCTGCTGCCCGCGCGGCGGGACGCCCCGGCCCGCTCGACCGCGCTCGCCCTGGCCGGGGCGGTCGTCCTGCCGCTGCTGCTGCTGGTGCACTCCGGGGCCGGGCAGAGCGAGGTCGGGGTGATCGAACGGTCCGGCTGGCTGCTGCTGCACCAGGGCTCCCCGTACCTCGACGAGCCGCGCACGGTGGCCGAGGTGACGCCCTACCTGCCGGCGATGGCCCTGCTGGGCGTGCCGCGCGCGGTGCTCGGCGCCGACGGCCTGCCGGCCCGGCTGGCGGGCGATCCCCGGCTGTGGTGCGCCGCCGTGTTCCTCGGCAGCCTGTGGCTCGCCCACCGGGTGCTGCGCGCCGCCGCGCCGGAGGACGGAACGGGCACCGGACGGAACCGGGGCCCGGTACCGGCCGGGGCGGCCCTCCCGGCCCTCGCGGCCCTGGTCGCCTCGCCGGTCGTGGCGCTGCCGCTCGCGGTCAGCGGCGTCGACCTCCCGCTGACCGGCCTGCTCTGCCTGGCCCTCGCGCTCGCCTCGACGGGCCGCCCGACCGCCACCGGGCCGGCGCTGGCCGCGGCCTGCGCGATCAAGTGGACGGCCTGGCCCGCGGTGGCCGTCGCCGTCGCCCTGCTGGCCGCCACGGCCGGCCGGCGGGCCGCCGCCCGCGGCTGCGGCACGGCGCTGCTCGGCACCGCCGCCCTGGTGCTGCCCGCCGCCCTGCTCGCCCCCGGACCGATGGTCGCCCAGGTGCTGGCCTTCCCGCTCGGCCGCGGCGAGCTGCGCACCGAGGCCGCCAGCCCGCTGCCGGGCAAGCTGCTCGCCGACCTCGGCCCGGCCGGCTGGTGGGCGGCGCTCGCCCTGCTGCTGGCCGCCGGTCTGGCCGTCGCCGTCTCCCTGGTGCGCCGGCCGCCCCACACTCTGGTCGCCGCCGCCGACCGGCTGGCCCTCGGCCTGGGCAGCGCCTTCCTGCTGGCCCCGGCCGGCCGCTTCGGCTACCTGGCGCTGCCCGTCGTGCTGGCGCTCTGGGCCCGCGTCGTGCCCGGGGCTCGCCCGGTTCCGTCCGCCGCCGTCCCCGCCCCGGCCCCGCGGACCGGCGCCGACCGCCCGAACCCCCTCTTCGTCTGACCGACCACCCCTCCCGGATACGAGGCACCGACACCCCATGGGCACCACCCTGATCGTCACCAACGACTTCCCGCCCCGGCAGGGCGGCATCGAGACCTTCGTGCACGCGATGGCCGTGCGCGTACCGGACCACGACGTGGTCGTCCACACCTCCGCCGACCCGGGCGCCGCCCGGTACGACGCCTCCCTGCCCTTCCCGGTGGTCCGCGACCCGGCCCGCACCCTGCTGCCCACCGCCCGGGTCACCCGCCGGACGCTGGAGATCGCCCGCGCCCACGGCTGCGACCGGGTCTGGTTCGGCGCCGCCGCGCCGCTGGCCGCGATGGCGCCCGCGCTGCGCCGCGGCGGGATCGAACGGAGCGTCGCCACCACCCACGGCCACGAGATCTGGTGGGCCCGCGCCCCGCTGGCCCGCCGGCTGCTGCGCCGGATAGGCGACCACGTGGACGTGGTCACCTACCTCGGCGAGTACACCCGCCGCCGGATCGCCCCCGCGCTGGGGCCGCGGGCCCGGCTGGAGCGGCTCGTCCCCGGTGTGGACGCGGGGACGTTCCGGCCCTCGGCGGAGCACCGCCGGGCGGTCCGCGCCGAGTACGGCCTCGGCGACGCCCCGGTGGTCCTCTGCGTGTCCCGGCTGGTGCCCCGCAAGGGCCAGGACGCCCTGATCCGGGCGCTGCCGCTGATCCGCCGGAATGTCCCGGACGCCGTCCTGCTGCTGGTCGGGCAGGGCCCCGACGAGCGGCGGCTGCGCGGGCTGGCGGACCGGCTCGCGCCGGGCGCCGTGGTGTTCGCCGGCGGTCTGGAGCACGACGCGACCGCCCGGTACTACGCGGCGGCGGACGTCTTCGCCATGCCGTGCCGGACCAGGCGGGCCGGCCTGGAGGCGGAGGGCCTCGGCATCGTCCTGCTGGAGGCCGCGGCCGGCGGCCTGCCCGTGGTGGCCGGCCGCTCCGGCGGCGCGCCCGACGCCGTCCTGGACGGCCGGACCGGGAGCGTGGTGGACGGCCGGTCCGTGCCGGCCGTGGCCGACGCCGTCGCGGCGGCCCTGCTGGACCGGGACCGGGCCCGGGAGTTCGGGCGGCGGGGCCGCCGCTGGGTGGCCGACCAGTGGTCCTGGGAGGCCTCGGCCGAGCGGCTCACCCACCTGCTCACCCCCGGCGCGGAGCTGCGCCCCGTCACCGTCCCGCCGGCGGGATGACCGGCCGCCCCCGCAGGTACGCCAGCACCGCCAGCACCCGCCGGTTGCCCTCCACCGGGTCGACGTCCAGCTTCATGAAGATGTTGCCGGCGTGCTTGACCACCGAGGCCTCGGTGACGGTCAGCCGCTGGGCGATCGACTGGTTGTTGAGCCCCTCCGCCATCAGCCCCAGAACCTCCCGCTCGCGCGGGGTGAGCCGCTTCAACGGCTCGTCGGCGGTGCGCTGCCCGAGCAGCACCCGGACCACCTCCGGGTCCAGCACGGTCTGCCCGGCCGCCACCCGCTCCAGCGCGTCGATGAAGTCGGTGACCTCGCCGACCCGGTCCTTGAGCAGGTAGCCGAGGCCGCCCCCGGTGGCGGAGTCCTCGCCGAACAGCCGGGTCGCGTAGGCCGTCGCCACGTACTGGGAGAGCACCAGGACGGGCAACCCCCGGTGCCGGGCGCGCAGTTCGACGGCGGCCCGGAGCCCCTCGTCGCGGAAGTCCGGCGGCATCCGGACGTCGGTGATGACGACGTCGGGCCGTTCGGCGTCGACGGCCCGGGCCAGCTCCCCGGCCTCGCCGACGGCGGCGACCACCCGGTGCCCGACCCGGCCGAGCAGCTCCACCAGGCCGGCCCGCAGCAGTACGGCGTCCTCGGCGAGCACTACCCGGAGCACGGGACCTCCACGCGCAGTCGGGTCGGTCCGCCGACGGGGCTGGTCACGATGAGTCGTCCTCTCAGGATGGCCACCCGGTCGGCCAGCCCCTGGAGGCCGGCGCCGGCGGCGGGATCGGCCCCGCCACGGCCGTTGTCGGTGACGAGCAGCACCAGCTTCCCGTCCTCCAGGCGCGCCGCGACGTCGACCTCGTCCGCGCCGCTGTGCTTGGCGGCGTTGGTCAGCGCCTCGGTGACGGTGAAGTACGCGGCGGTCTCCACCGGGCCGGGCAGCCGGTGCGGCAGGTCGATGTCGACGGTGACCGGGACGGGGTGGCGCAGCGCCAACTCGGCGACGGCCGCGGGCAGTCCGTGGTCGGTCAGCACCTGCGGGTGGATCCCGCGCACCAGGGTGCGCAGCTGCTCCAGCGCCCGCCGGGCCTCGCCGCGGGCCCGGGTGACGAGTTCGGCGGCCGCCGGTTCCCGGCCGCGCAGCTCCAGTTCGGCCAGGCCCAGGGTCATGCTCAGGGCCACCAGCTGCTGCTGGGCGCCGTCGTGCAGGTCGCGCTCGATCCGGCGCCGCTCCGCCTCGAAGGCGTCCACCAACCGGGCGCGGGAGCGGGTGAGTTCGGTGACCCGGCCGCTCAGGTCCTCGTCCCGCGCCGCGAGCAGCAGCTGCGCCGTCCACACCTGCGCCCCGGTCAGCAGGGCCCCGGTGTAGGCGCAGACCACCAGGCCGAGCAGCCCGGCGGCGGTGCCGGGCAGGGCCGCGAGCGGCCCCGAGATCGGCTGACCGGGGATCAGCATCACGGTGTCCGGGCTGACCGCCCACACGAACACCGGCGCCGCCGACAGCAGCAGCGAGAACCCGAACAGCGCGACGAAGCCGAGGCCGCTCGCCGTGAACAGCACGGCCTGGACCAGCAGGTACGCCAGTTCGCGCCAGGTGGCCCGCTCCCTGAGCCTGCTCCGCAGCCGGACGGCCGCCCCCGCGCCGGGCAGCGAACCGTGCGGGTCGGCCAGCGGCACCGGCTCGACCAGCAGCAGCCGCCGCCGCTCCAGCGCACCGAACGGCACCCCGAGCACGGCCGTCCCGGCCAGCACCGGCAGGCCGATCCCGACCACGGACAGCCCGACACCGACGAACAGCAGCACCGCGAACAGCACCAGCACGGCGGTGCCCTGGAGGGTGCCGGTCAGCAGGAACACCCAGACGCGCAGCGGCCACGCCGACCACAGGAAGCCCAGCGGCCGCCGTCGCAGCTCCGCCCAGACGGTGACTGTCCGGACGGTGCCCGTCCGGACGGTGACCGTCCGGACGGTGACCGGCACGGCGCTCACGGCACTCCCCCTCCCCGGACGCGTACGAACCCTGTGGTCCGACCCTACCGGGCGGCGGGCCGACGGCGGTTCGGGGGCGGTTCGGGGGCCTCCGGGACGGGTGCGGCCGCGGGTCGCCCCTGCCGATCATGCCCGCGAGGGCATGGCGTGATAGCGGAATCGGTCTTGGAAGGGAGGGACCCGCAGGTCATAGCGTCGAGGGAGTTCGCACCAGGGTTCTCGACGAAAGGGACCACCATGGCCACCACCACCGCACGCAGCAGCAGGCACCTGACGGTCAGGAGGCTCGTCGCCGCCTCCTTGGCCACCGCCGCGATCGGCCTCGCCGCCGTGGGCAGCGCGGACGCCGACGCCCCGCGGCCGGGCCGCGTCGAGGTGCTCGAACTCAAGCTCCAGAACGACCAGTACGAGACCGTGGACGTCGGCCCGGCCGGGCCGAGCCTGGGCGACCAGGACGTCTACTCCGGCGGCACCGTCCAGGACGGCCGCACCGTCGGCCGCGGGGGCGGAAGCTGCCAGGTCGTCCAGATCCACGGCGCGGAGGTCACCAAGCACTGCCTGCTCACCATCGAGGTCGAGGGCGGCTCGCTGACGATGCAGTCGCTCTGGACGAACGGCTCGGGCGCCCCGCTCGACATGGCCGTCACCGGCGGTACGGGCGCCTATGGCGGCGCGCGCGGCACGGTCCGCTTCTGGGACATCGGCACGCCGAACGAGCGGGCCCGGGTCGAGATCCAGCGCTGATCCGCCGGGCGCACCCCGCACCTGCCCCGGCCAGGCCCGGGGCAGCGGTGCGGGGTGGTCCGCTCACCGTCCGTGCCGCTCGGCGTCCGGTCAGCGGCTGCCGGGCTCCGGGGGCAGCGGCAGGGGCCGCGTGCAGGTCGAGCGGCGGACGTAGGCGAGGCCGTCGTACTCCTCGGCCAGCACCGTCGGCGCCAGTTCGAAGCGGTAGCTGAACCGGGGCACGCCCGCGCCGAAGCTGCGCAGGTAGTGGCGTTCGGCCAACCAGGCCTCGACGGCGGGCTCGCCGCGGGCGGCGCGCAGGTCGATCAGGTGGTCGTCGCGGTGGGCGGCGGCGAGCCGGCCCTCGACGGACTTCGGTCCGCCGCCGCCGATGCCGTGCCGGCGCGGCGGGCGGGCCCGGGTGGAGCCGGTGCGGGCCCGGAAGGCGCCCTTGCCGAGGAGCAGGCCGAGGGCGTAGTAGCCGTCGCCGTAGCGCTCCCGGAGGTGGCGGCCCATGGCGGGGACGCCGGCCGCGTAACGGCCGGTCATCACATGGCTGTTGTGGGCCCACACGGCCGTCCGCAGCCCGGTGCTGTCGTGGAGTTCGGCGACGGCCTCGGCCATGTGGCGGTCCCGGGCGGCGAGCGATCCCTCTTCGGTCCTGCCATCGGTGCCCAGTGGTGGGCGGCGGGCCAGGTCGGCGGCCCGGACCAGGTTGCGGGCGTGGGCGATCGCCCGGTCGGTGGCGGCGGCACCGGCCAGGGCCGCATGGCCCTCCCGGCGGTCCACCAGTTCGTCGAGCAACTGCCGGGCACCGGCGTGCAGTTCACCGCCGCCTTCGAGGTCCCCGGCCGGTGTGCTGTCGCCGATCGCCCGCAGGGTGCGGTGCACGGCGGCGGCCCGCTCGGGCGCCACCTGCCGGAGGAAGGCGTGGACTTCCTCGGCCGATCCGGCGCTGCGCTGCGGATCGACGCCGACGAAGCGCACCCGCCGGGCCTCGGGCAGCGCCCGGTTGTACTCGCGCAACCATTCGACCAGGGCGAGCACTTCGTAGGTCTTCCAGGTCCAGAAGCCCAGCCGGTCCAGGGCGGTGACCGGGTCGCCGGTGCCGTACCGGACGTAGGCGTCCACCGCCCCGGCGGAGGCCGCGCTGGCCTCCATGGCCAGGGCCCCGAAGTCGAGTTCGCGGACCAGGAATTCGAGCAGCCGGTGCTTGAGCCGGAAGAACTCGGCCGTCCCGTGGGTGGATTCGCCGAGCCCGACGACCCGGGCCTCCCCCAGCACCCGGCGCAGCGGAGCCAGGTCACCGGCCGGGGCCCCGGCGTCCAGACTGTCGAGCGGGACGGCGTTCGCCGCCAGCCAGTCCGTCACGTCATCGCCCACGTCCGCCCCTTCCGCGCCGCCCCGGCATCCGATCCTACGCGAACGAGTGGGCGGGTCCGACCACGGGAGCCCGGGATCTGACGCATGGTCAACAGCCGTTCCGCCGAACGGTGTCGAGGATCTCCCGGAGGTCCGCCAGCGCCACCTCGGCCCCTTCGGCGACGGCCACGGGCGGCTTCCGTGAGCGGGCTTCCGTCGGCAGGTCAGGCGCCCGCGGCGGCGGCCTCGGCGAGGGAGTCGAGGACCGGGCGGAGCAGCGGGTGCCCGTCGGCGCCGGCCCGGACGGCGGCGAAGACCCGGCGGGTGGCGAGGTCACTGTCGACCGGGCGGACCGCCACCCGGGCCAGGTCCACCCCGCGGAGCGCGGAGCGCGGCACCAGGGCGACACCGGCGCCCGCCGAGGCCAGGGCGACGACGGCGCGGAAGTCGTCGGAGGAGTGCAGCAGGCGCGGCTGGAAGCCGGCGTGCTCGCAGGCGAGCAGGACCACGTCGTGGCAGGGGTTGCCCGGGTAGGGGCCGATCCACGGCTCGTCCGCCAGCGCGGCCACCGCCAGCGGCCCGGCCTCGGCGGCCAGCGGGTGGGCCAGCGGCAGCACGGCCTCGAAGGGTTCGGCGTACAGCGGGACCCTGGTCAGCCGGGCGTCGTCGGCGCGCGGGGCGCCGCGGTACTCGACGGCCACCGCGAGGTCGGCGCGGCCGTCCAGCACCATCGGGAGGCTGGCGTCGCCCTCGGCGTCGAGCACCTTGAGCCGCAGGCCGGGGGCGCGGCCGGCCAGCAAGCCGATCGCCGGGGCGAGCACGTGCGAGATGCCGGTCGCGAAGGAGGCGACGGTGACCTCGCCCGCGACGCCCGCGCTGTACGCGGCGAGGTCGGCCTCGGCCCGCTCCAGCTGGGCGAGCACCGCGTCGGCGTGGCCGAGCAGGATCTCCCCGGCGGCGGTCAGCCGCACGCCCCGGCCCTCCCGGGCCAGCAGGTGGTGGCCGGTCTCCTGTTCCAGGGCGGCCAGCTGCTGGGAGACCGCGGAGGGGGTCAGGTAGAGGGCGGCCGCCGCGGCGGTCACGGTGCGGTGGTCCGCCACGGCCCGGAGGGTCCGCAGCCGTCGTGCGTCGATCACACGTCAATTCTGCCAGCGCGGCGGAGCGGGCCGTCCGGGGTGCCGTTCCCAGGGCCGTCCGGGGCTTCCGGAACGCCGTCCGTAGGGCCTCCGGGATGCCGCCGGCAGGGCCGCTCGCAGGGCGGTTTCCGGGGCAGTACCACCGGTGGCGTATTTCGGCCCGAGATCGTCTCGGCCCGTTGACCGCCCGGTCCGCACGGCGCTTGGCTCGGGAACGGACCGGGCCGGGGACTCCGGGGCCCGGTACTCGTCATCTGGGGAGGATGTCCATGATCACCGCCCGTTCCCGCCGCCGGCTCGCCCGCGCCGGCTGCGTCCTGGTGGCCGCCCTCGCGGTCGGCGCCGTGATGCCCGCCGCCGAGGCCCGGCCGCCCAAGGGCGACACCGCCCGGGTCAGCGAGGGCTTCAAGGGGGAGCAGCTGAACGGCGCCTCGACCGGGCTCGGGCTGAGCGCGGACGGCCGTTCGGCGCTGTTCTCGTCGGCCGCGACCGACCTGCTGCCGTCCACCGCCACCCCGAACTCCGGCGAGGTCTACGTCCGCGACCTGCGCAACGGCCACATCGAGCGGGTCAGCGTCGCCGACGACGGCTCGCAGCTGAACGCCCCCACCACGGACGCCTCGATCAGCGCGGACGGCCGGTTCGTGGCGTTCAGCACCGCCGCCACCAACGTCGTCCCCGGCCAGGCGAAGCACGAGAACGACGTGTTCGTCCGCGACCGCTGGACGGGGCGCACCGAGCTGATCACCGGCGGCCTGCTCGCCACCGCGGACGACGAGACCATCCGCAGCGCGGACAACCCCACGCTGAGCGCGGACGGCCGCTACGTCGCCTACGCCTCGAACCGCACCGACCTGACCACCGGCATCCGCCGCGGGAAGATCAACATCTACGTCACCGACCGCTGGACCCACACCACCCGGCTGGTCACCACCGGCCCGGCGGGCGGCACCGGCGCGGACAACCACTCCTACCGTCCGACCATCAGCGCGGACGGGCGCACGGTCGGCTTCGTCTCCCGGGCCTACAACCTCACCGACCCCGCCCCGGGCACCCCCTCGGCCCCGGCGGCGGCGGACGCCGAGCTGGCCGGCCCACGCTTCTACCCGTACTACGTCTGGTCCGCCACCACCGGCCGGACGGTCGTCGCCGGCGTGGACACCACCGGCGCCGAGCGCGGCGTCGGCCTGATGGACGCCCGGATCAGCCCCGACGGCCGCTACGCGCTGTACGGCATGCCGACCTACGGCGTCGGCCCCCGCCCCGGCAACCACGGCCTCCGGATGGACCTGTACGTCCACGACCTGGTCACCGGCAAGGTCACCCTCGTCAACACCCCGCTGCCCGGCACCACGCCCACCGACGGCTCCTACGACCCGGCGATCACCGCCGACGGACGCTGGGTCTACTTCGACTCCGCCGCGGACGACCTGGTCGCCGACGACACCAACCAGTCCTCCGACGTGTTCCGCCGCGACCTGTGGACCGGCCGGATCGAGCGGGTCAGCCTCGCCTCGGACGGCTCCCAGAGCACCGCCGCCGCGCAGAACCCGTACGTGGACGCCGAGGGCGGCACGGTGCTGTTCGACGCCGAGGACGGCAACCTGGTGCCGGGCGACACCAACACCGTCACGGACGTGTTCCGCCGCCGCCTCTGAACCGCGCCCGGCCACCGCACCCGGCCTCCCCGCCCATCCGACGCGCACGGCCCGCACGGCCCGCCGCCCGATTACGTCTGTTGACGTATTTTCCGTCCGGATTCATCTCAGCTGTTGACCCGGGGGGCCGTCCGGCGCTTGGCTCGTTCCCGGACCGACCGCCCGGGGGGGCCTGTCCGACCGGGCGCCGCCCCCCCCGACCCCGGCGGGGGGGGGCGGGGGGGCCGGCCGCCGCCGGCCGGCCGCGAGTCCAACCCCCGCCCGAAGGCCCCCCAGGCCGCCCACCGCCGAGCGCC
>NZ_JBHWIV010000038.1:0-79262 GCF_042731675.1 Kitasatospora sp. NPDC059827
GTCCCGCACGGGGCGCGGAACCACCCCCGGGCCGTACCCGGCCCGTACGTGACCCGGGCCGGGTACGGGGCGGTCGGCTCAGGCGGGGGCGGTCGGCTCAGGACGCGCCGGTGGCGATGCGCTCGGCCTGGCTGCGCTCGACGCACAGTTCGTTGCCCTCCGGGTCGGCCATGGTGACCCAGCCGGTGCCGTCCGGGCGGCGCTGGTCCGACACCACCGTGGCGCCCAGGGCGAGCAGGCGCTCGACCTCCTCGTCACGGCTGCGGTCCTGCGGCTGGAGGTCCAGGTGGACCCGGTTCTTCACCGTCTTGCCCTCGGGCACCTGGATGAACAGCAGGTCGGCACCGGCGGACTTCACCAGCGCCTCCGGGTCACCCGGGTTGTCGTCCTCGGCGAGGGTGCCGTCCAGCACCTTCGCCCAGAAGTCCGCGAGGGCGAACGGGTCCGCGCAGTCGATCGTCACATGTCGTACCAGAGAAGCCATGGGCTCACTCTGGCCGGTGCCGTTCGGACGTGTCCAGCCTTTTCCGGCAGTGCCGGTGCCCGTCCAGCGGGTACGACGGCGGGAAGGCCGGGACGATCTCCGCGAACGCGTAGCCGCTCTTCTCCGCGACCCGGCAGGAGGCGTCGTTGTCGCCCTCGTGCAGCAGCTCCATCCGGACCAGGCCGTCCGCGGCGAAGACCTCGAAGGCCCAGACGGTGACGTGCCGTCCCGGTAGGCCTCGATCAGGGCCGGGGCGTCGGCGTCCTCGAAGGGACGCCGCAGCAGGCCGTCCGCCGTCGGGAAGGTGGTCAGGGCCGGGTCGGGTCGGTGGTGGTTCATGGTGCTCTCCCCCTGGGTTCGAACCGCTGCACGATCTTCCTGACGGACGGCCGACCACCGGTCGACGGTTGCGGCTTGACCTTGACGCTGGCGGCAGGGTCGGAGAGTGCTCCCATGAGCGAACAGAACGAAGCGGGGACGGGTCGGGTCGTGGTGGTCACCGGGGCCGGGACGGGCATCGGGCGGGAGACCGCGCGGGCCTTCGCGGCCGAGGGCGCCCGGGTGGTGGCGGTCGGGCGGCGCCCCGGGCCGCTGGCGGAGGCGGCGGCCGCGTACCCGGGACTGATCGAGCCGCTGGTCTCGGACGTCACCGGACCGGACGCCCCGGAGCGGATCGTCGGAACGGCCCTGGAGCGGTACGGGCGGCTCGACGTACTGGTGAACAACGCCGGCATCGTGCAGAACACCCAGCGCCTCGGCGACTTCCACCAGAACGGCATCGAGACGCTGTTGGCCACCAACCTGGTCGCCCCGGTGCTGCTCGGCCAGGCCGCGCTGCCCGCACTGGCCGAGAGCCGGGGAGTGGTGGTCAACGTCAGCACCGCCGTCGGACAGCGCGGCGGGCCGACCAACTCGGTGTACGCGGCGGGCAAGGCGGCGCTGGAGACGATCACCCGCAGCTGGGCGGTCGAGCTGGCGCCGCGCGGCATCCGGGTGGTCGCGGTGGCGCCCGGGGCGATCGACACCCCGATCGGCGAGCACTCCGGTTTCAGCCCCGAGCTGTCGGCGGCGATCCTGGAGTGGCAGTTGAGGCTCACCCCGCTGGGCCGGATCGGGCGGCCCGCCGAGGTGGCCTGGGCGATCACCCAACTCGCCTCGCCGCAGGCCTCGTTCGTGACCGGCGTAGTGTTGTCCGTGGACGGGGGCGCGCTGGTGGCCTGAGGAACCGACGGACGGGCGGGCGGGGCGGCGGTGCGGATCGGTGAACTGGCGCGGCGGACGGGCAGTACGGCCCGGGCGCTGCGGCACTACGAGCAGGCCGGGCTGATCGACTCCGAGCGGGCGGCCAACGGCTACCGGGAGTACCGGGATTCGGCGGTCCCGCGGGTACGCAACATCCGCGCCCTGGTCGCCGCCGGGCTCACCATGGAGGACCTCCGGCCGATGCTCACCTGCCTGGACGGGGACGTCCTCGCCCGGCCGCCGTCCGAGCGGGTGCTGGGGATCGTCCGGGAGCGGCTGGCGGCGCTGGAACGCCGGATCGCCGCCCAGACCGAGGCCCGGGACCGGCTGCTGGTGGCGCTGACGGCGGCCGAGCGGCTGGGTTCGAACGGGTGACACCCCCGATCGGGGGTGTGCAGCGGGCGTGCGGGATAGGACAGTGGGCGCATGCAGATTCCACTCTCCGTGATGGACTTCCTCGACCGGGCCGAGCTGGTCTACGGCGACCGGGTCGGCATCGTCGACGAGCCGGTGCAACCGGCCGAATCCTGGGGCGAGCTGAGCTACCGGCGGATCGCCGAGCTCGCCCGGGCCCAGGCCGCCGGGCTGGACCGGCTCGGCGTCGGTCCGGGCGAGCGGGTCGCGGTCGTCTCGCACAACTCGGCCCGGCTGCTCACCGCCTTCTTCGGGGTGAGCGGGTACGGCCGGGTACTGGTGCCGGTCAACTTCCGGCTGCGGGCCGAGGAGGTCGCGTACATCGTCGAGCAGAGCGGTGCCTCCGTGCTGCTGGTCGACCCCGAACTCGCCGACGCGCTGCACGGGGTGGTGGCCAAGCACAAGTTCGTGCTCGGCGCGGACAGTGACGCGCTGCTGTACGACTTCGACCACGCGCCCCGCCGGTACGCGATCTCCGAGAACGACACCGCGACCATCAACTACACCAGCGGAACCACCGCCCGCCCCAAGGGGGTTCAGCTCACCCACCGCAACGTGTGGCTGAACGCGACGCTGATGGGCCTGCACTACGGCGCGAACGACCGGGACGTGTACCTGCACACCCTGCCGATGTTCCACGCCAACGGCTGGGGCCTGCCGTTCTCGCTCACCGGACTCGGCGCCCGGCACATCGTGCTGCGCAAGGTGGACGGCGCCGAGATCCTGCGCCGGGTCGAGCGGCACGGGGTGACCTTCCTGTCCGGCGCGCCCGCCGTGGTGCAGATGGTGCTGGACGCGGCCGCCGACTGGGACGGCCCGGTGCCCGGCCGGGACAGGGTGCGGATGATCGTGGCCGGCGCCCCGCCGCCGACCTCGGTGGTGCAGCAGGTCGAGGAGCAGCTGGGCTGGGAGTTCATGCAGCTCTACGGCCTGACCGAGACCGCGCCGATCGTCACCGTCAACCGCTCGCGCGCCGAGTGGGACGCCCTGCCGGCCGCCGAACGGGCCGAGAAGCTGGTGCAGGCCGGCGCGCCCGCGCTCGGCACCCAGCTGCGGGTCGACGCCCAGGGCGAGGTGCTGGTGCGCTCCAACACCGTGCTGGACGGGTACTGGCAGCAGCCGGAGGCGAGCGCCGAGGCGCTGCGGGACGAGTGGTTCCACACCGGCGACGGCGGCACCCTCACCGACGGCCAACTGTCCATCTCGGACCGGAAGAAGGACGTCATCATCAGCGGCGGGGAGAACGTCTCCTCGATCGAGGTGGAGGACTGCCTGTACGGCCACCCGGCGGTGGCCGAGGTCGCGGTGATCGGGGTGCCGCACGAGAAGTGGGGCGAGACGGTCAAGGCCCTGGTGGTACTCCGGGAGGACCGGGCGGCCGTCACCGAGGCGGAGTTGATCGCGCACTGCAAGCAGCGGCTGGCCGGCTACAAGTCGCCGACCTCGGTGGAGTTCCGGGCCGAGCTGCCGCGCACGGCCACCGGGAAGCTGCAGAAGTTCCGGCTGCGCGAGCCGTACTGGAGCGGGCGGGAGCGCCAGGTCAACTGACGAGTCCGGTCTCCCTGGCCGCCAGGGCGAGTTCGGTCCGGTTGCGGACGCCGAGCTTGTGCATAGCGGACTTGAGGTAGCCGGTCACGGTGTTGCAGGTCAGGCCCAGGTGGGCGGCGATCTCCGGATTGGTCCGGCCGGTCGCCGCCCAGCGAAGCACCTCGTGCTCGCGCCGGGTCAACGGCCGTGCGGGCGGCACCGGTTCGGGCTTCGTACGGCTCCAGGCCGCCGCCCCGGCGAGCGCCCGGGCGGCCGTCGCCGCCAGTCGGCCGACGGCGGAGATCCGGACGTCCCCGAACGGGACGACGGTGCGCAGCGAGGCGTACACCACGCCGTGCACGGTGTCGCCGTCCAGCAGCGGGACGGTGAGCATCGCGTACAGGTCGTCGGCGGCCACGGCCGCGTCGTACTGGTGCGAAATGGTCGTGGCCGCACGGTAGTCGGGCACCCAGGTGGGCGCGCGCTCGGCGAGCGCCCGGCCGCCGAGGCCGAGGCCGGCCGGGACGGGCACGTCGTGCAGCAGGTCCGCCCGGGTGCCGGCCCAGTGGCGCAGCACCATGCCCTCGCTGCCGGGGCGGCGGCCGGGCAGCGGCTCGGGCACGCCGACCAGCCCGACATCGGCGCCGCACTCGGCCACCACCCGGCGGGCGAGGTCACCGAGCACCGCGCGGCGCACCAGCTCGGCGGCGCGGGCGGCGAGTTCGGGGTCGTCGGAGTCGGTGGGGTGGTGAAGGCGGTGGGGGCGCTCGGGGTGGTGGGGGCGCTCGGGGGCGCCGAACGGCACGGCAGTGAGGGGGTCCGCAGCCCTGGTCATCGCGGAATTGTCACACGCGGTGCGACCGGAGGCGAGAGTCCTGACGTGCGTGTTCCGTGGAGTGGCGGGCGTCGGCGCCGGTCGGGGCGTAGGGTGCGGCCGCGGGCTACCGACGAGTAGCAACCGCGCCGAGCGGAGGGAAGAACCGATGACCGACCCCGACACCCCCGACACCCCGGGCACGCCGGGCGCCCCGGGCCACGTCCTGCCCGGCCTGCTGGCCGACCTGCGGGCCGAGAGCGCCGTCCTGGACGGGCTGGTGGCCGGACTGTCGGCCGCGGACTGGGCCGCGCCCACCCCGGCCGAGGGCTGGACGGTCGCGCACCAGATCGCCCACCTGGCCTGGACCGACGACTGGACGGCACTGGCCACCCGCGACCCGGAGGGCTTCACCGCCTCCCTCGGCGGCCGCTTCACCCAGCTGCTGGCCGCCGGCGCCGACCCGGTCGAGGACGGCGCCCGGGAGGGTGCGGCCGCCGAACCCGCCGCCCTGCTCGCCCGCTGGCGGGCCGGGCGGGCGCAGGTACAGGCCGCCCTCGCCGCCGCCCCCGCCGACGTCCGGCTGCCCTGGTTCGGCCCGCCGATGAAGCCCGCCTCGATGGCCACCGCCCGACTGATGGAGACCTGGGCGCACGGCCAGGACGTCGCGGACGCGCTGGGCACGACCCGGGAACCCACCGACCGGCTGCGGCACATCGCCCACCTGGGCCTGCGCACCCTCGGCTTCGCCTTCGCGGCACACGGCCTGCCCGCGCCGCAGCGCCCGGTGCGACTCGAACTGACCGCACCCGACGGGGGTTCCTGGGCCTTCGGCCCGACCGACGCGATGGACGTGGTGACCGGCCCGGCCCTGGACTTCTGCCTCCTGGTCACCCAGCGCCGCCACCGCGACGACCTCGCCCTGACCGCCACCGGCCCGATCGCCACCATCTGGCTGCCGATCGCCCAGACCTTCGCCGGCCCTCCCGGCAAGGGCCGGCAGCCCGGCGCCGGAGCCTGACCGGCCCGGAGCGGGTCCGCGCATAGACTGCGAGGCGGCCGAACGCACTTACCGGAGGCGGCACCATGAGCTTCTACGAGCGGTACCGCGACTTCGTCGAGGAGGTGCTGCGCACGGCCCCCGACGGCGTCCGCGTCGAATGGTCCGGCGACACGCTGATCATGCAGGCAGCCCCTTCCAACATTCATCAGCTGGACCTCGGACTCGTCCAGCGGCAGTTCGAGCGCCATGCCCCGAACGGCTACATGTTCAGCGGCAACAGCGCGCTGACCACCCCCGACATGACGAAGGAGCGCTCCCCCGATCTGACCTGTCTTCCGATCGCCTCCCTGGCCCGGGAGGGCAACACCACTCCCGCTGAGGAGGCCCTCGTCGCGGTCGAGGTGGTCTCGCCGTCCAATGCGGGGAACGACTGGGTGGACAAGCTCCGCGACTACGCGGTGATGCGCGTCCCGCTCTACCTGATCATCGATCCGCGGGAGGGCACCGTCACGCTGTTCTCCGAACCGAACCACGACCGCTACCACGTGCGGCACGACCGGAAGTTCGGGGACAGCATGCGCGTTCCTGAGCCGTTCGACTTCGAGCTGGACCTGAGCGGGCTGGTGCGCTACCCCGACTGAGCGCGACCGAGTGGCACAAGGGCTCAGAGGCCGATCCGGAGTGGGGTGAGGCGGGTGGCGATCAGGTTGGTGGCGCCGCGGTCGCGTTCGATGTGGCCGTGCACCAGGAGGCCGGCCCGGTCCAGGGCGGTGCGGCGCTGGGACTCCCAGACCGGGCGGTTGCAGATCACGTTGATCAGGCCGGTCTCGTCCTCCAGGCTGAGGAAGAGCACCCCGCCGGCCGTCGGCGGGCGCTGGCGGTGGGTGACCAGGCCGCCGACCACCACGGCCGTTCCCGGTGGCACGTCCGGGAGTTGGGCGGCGCTGAGCGCGCCGCCGCGGTCCAGGTGGGCGCGCAGGTGCTGGAGCGGGTGGCTGGTGGCGGAGGTGCCGGTGGCCCACAGGTCGGCGATGGTCTCCTCGACCGGGCTCATCCCGGGCAGTTCCGGCGCCTCGGTACCGGGCGTGGTGCCGGGGAGCAGTTCGGCCGAGATCCCCGCGAACGCGCCCGCCGCCCACAGCGCCTGACGTCTCGTCAGGCCGAAGCAGTCGAAGGCCCCGGCCGTCGCCAGCGCCTCCAGGGCGGGCGCGGGCAGGCCGGTGCGGCGGGCGAAGTCCTCCAGGTCGGCGTACGGCTGCCCGGCCGCGATCAGCTCGGCCTGCGGGGTGCCGATGCCGCGCACCGTCTCCAGGCCGAGCCTGATGGCCGGTTGGGGCCGGCCGGCGGTCAGCGGCGGCGCGGGGGTCGGGCCCCGGTACGGCTCCAGGGTGGGGCGCGGCCCGCTGGCGTTGACGTCCACCCCGCGCACCCGTACGCCGTGCCGGCGGACGTCCGCGACCAGGCTGAGCGGCGAGTAGAAGCCCATCGGCTGGTTGGCCAGCAGGGCGCAGGTGAAGGCCGCCGGGAAGTGGTGCTTGAGCCAGGCGCTGGCGTACACCAGGTAGGCGAAGCTGATCGCGTGCGACTCCGGGAAGCCGTAGTTGGAGAAGGCCTCGATCTTGCCGTAGACGTCCTCGGCGACCTCGGCCGGGATGCCGCGCTCGGCCATCCCGGTGAGCAGCCGGTCGCGCAGCCGGGCGACCCGCTCGTGCGAGCGCTTGGCGCCCATCGCCTGGCGCAGCCGGTCGGCCTCGGCGGGCGTGAACCCCGCGCAGTCGATGGCGAGTTGCATCATCTGCTCCTGGAACAGCGGCACCCCGAGGGTCTTGCCGAGGGCGTTCTCCATCAGCGGGTGCGGGCAGCCGGGCGGCTCCGCCCCGGCGCGGCGGCGCAGGTACGGGTGGACGGAGCCGCCCTGGATCGGGCCGGGGCGGATCAGCGCGACCTCGACCACCAGGTCGTAGAAGTGGTCCGGCTTGAGCCGGGGCAGGGTGGCCATCTGCGCCCGGGACTCGACCTGGAACACGCCCACGGTGTCGGCACGGCGCAGCATCGCGTACACGCCCTCGTCGTCGCCCGGGATGCCGGCCAGGTCGTAGCGCAGGCCGTGGTGGAGCGCGATCAGGTCGCAGGCGTCGTGCAGCGCGGCGAGCATGCCGAGGCCGAGCAGGTCGATCTTCACCAGCCCGGCGCCCGCGGTGGACTCCTTGTCCCACTGGAGGACGGAGCGCCCGGGCATCCGGGCCCACTCGGTCGGGCAGATCTCCCCGATCGGCTCCCTGGTGAGCACCATGCCGCCCGAGTGGATGCCCAGGTGGCGCGGCAGGCCGTGGAGTTGGGCGGCGAGCGAGAGCACGTCGGCGGGGATGACGGCGTCCGCGCCGGGGGCGGAACGGAAGTCGGTCTGCCGGCTGAAGGCGTCCACCTGCCCCTGCGGGTAGCCGAGCACCCGGGCGGCGTCGCGGATCGCCAGCCGGGGGCGGTAGGTGATCACGTTGGCGACCTGGGCGGCGTGCTCGCGCCCGTAGCGGCGGTAGACGTACTGGATGACCTCCTCGCGGCGGCGGTTCTCGATGTCCAGGTCGATGTCGGGCGGGCCGTCCCGGGCGGTGGACAGGAAGCGCTCGAACAGCAGCTTGTAGTGGATCGGGTCGACGGCGGTGATCCCGAGGGCGTAGCAGACCGCCGAGTTGGCGGCCGAGCCGCGGCCCTGGCACCAGATGTCCTGGCTCCGGCAGAAGTCCACGATGTCGTGGACGATCAGGAAGTAGCCGGCCAGGTCGAGGTCCTCGATCACGTTCAGCTCCTTGGCGAGCTGACGGCGGGCGGCGGCGTTGCCGGGGCCGAAGCGGGCCGGGCCGCCGGCCGCGACCAGGGCGCGCAGGTGGCCGATCTCGGTCTCCCCCTCGGGGACGGGGTAGCCGGGCAGTTCCGGGTCCAGCTTGGCGAAGTCGAAGGCGCAGGCCCGGCCGAGTTCGGCGGTGGCCCGCCGCACGCCGGGGAAGCGGGCCAGCCGGGCGGCCATCTCCCGGCCCGAGCGCAGGTGCGCGGTGCCGGAGGCCCTCGTCCAGCCGGCCGCCTCCTGGAGCGTGCGGCGCCCGTGCAGGGCGGCCAGGCTCTGGGCGAGCCGGCCCTGGGCGGGGCCGGCGTGGTGGGCGTTGGTGGAGGCGACGACGGGCAGCCGCAGCTCTCCGGCGAGCGCGGCGAGGGCGTCGTTGCGCCGGTCGTCGCCGGGCAACCACTGGTCGATCAGCTCGACGTACACGTTCTCGCGGCCGAACGCCTCGGTGAGGGTGCGCAGTCGCTGCTCCGCCCCGCCGGTCGCGAGGGCCGCCGGGACCCGGCCGAGGCGGCAGCCGGTGAGCACCGCCCAGTGGCCGTCGTGCGCCCCGGCGAGCGCGGCGAAGTCGTACGCCGGACGGCCCTTGGCGCCGCCGGCCAGTTGGGCGGCGGCGATCGCGGCGGAGAGACGGCGGTAGCCGGCCGGGTCACGGGCCAGGACGAGCAGATGCTCGACGTCCTCGGCACCCGCGCCCTTCGCACCGTGACGGATCGTCAGCTCGGCACCGAAGGCGGTGGCCACGCCCGTCCCCCGGGCCGCCTCGGCGAGCCGGACCGCTCCGTACAGGCCGTCGTGGTCGGTGATCGCCAGGGTCTCCACGCCCAGCCGGGCCGCCTCGGCGACCAGGTCCTCCGGGTCGCTGGCGCCGTCCAGGAAGCTGAAGGCGGAGTGGACGTGCAGTTCGGCCCAGGGTTCGGTGGGGGGTTCGGTGGGAGCTTCCTCGGTGGGGGTCTCTTCGGTGAGGGTCTCTTCGGTGGAGGTCTCCGAGGTGGGGGCTTCCTCGGTGGGGCGGCGCAGCGGGACGACCGTGCGGTCCGGCGCGGCGCCGGTCAGCCGGCGGTGCAGTTCGCTCCAGGGGACGGTGGGGTGGCTGGTGAAGCCCATCGGGGTTGCCTTCGTCGTTCTCGTACTGGTCCTGCCCCCCTGCCGCGGGCCTTCGGGCCGCTAGTCGTAGCCGGCCTCCAGGTACCACGCACCCCCCTCCACGGTGAGCAGCAGCGCCCGGCCGCCGTCCACCACCACCTGGAACCGCGCCCGGCGGCGGGCGAGCGACTGGTCCCACCAGTACTCGACCGCCGGCCAGGGCCCGGTCCAGGCCGCCACCCGCTCCTCGCGGCCCCGGGCCACGACCAGGGCCGGGCGGCCCGACACCCCCGCCCGGCCGTCCACCGTGACCGGTCGGCCGGCCTCGTCCAGCACCCGGACCGGCGCCGGCTCGCGCAGCACCACGGCCGGCCAGAGGTCCGCCGACCGCTCCGCCAGCCGCCCCGGCCAGGGCGCGTCCGCCGCGGCCGCCGCCTCGTACGGCTCGCCCCACGGCACCCGGACCTGCTGCTCGCCCGGACCACGCCCACCGGCCGGCTCGATCCGGCGCAACCCGGCGTGCCCGAGCACCGCCTGCACCCGGGCCACCGCGCGCTCCACCCGGTCGTCCGCGACGGCCTGGCCCCACAGGGCGAGCTGGCGGCCCTGGTCCGGGGAGAGGCCGTCGGGGGCGAGGCGGAGCAGGGCGAAGCCCTCCTCGGCCCCGGGGCTGCCGGGGCTGCCGGGGTCGCTGGGGCTGCTGGGGCCGCTGGTGAAGGTGCCCATGCCCTGCCAGGCCTGGAGCTGCCAGCGGACCCGTTCGGCCAGGGCCGTCGCGGACAGCCGGCCCTCGTGCCGCCACAGCCGGGAGACCGTCCGGCCGTCCGCGCAGGCCACCTCGACCGCCACCCGACGGCAGGTCAGCCCGGCTCCGGCCAGCCGCCGGTGCAGCTGCTCGGCCAGCGTGCGGGCGACGAACACCAGCGGCTCGGTCGACGGCTCCGGCGGGTCGAAGCGCTGCTCGACGGCGAGGTCCGGTTCCTCGCCGCGCGGCACCAGCGGGCGCGGCTGCAGGCCGCGGGCCAGCCGGTGCGCGACCGTCCCGGTCGGGCCGAAGCGGTCCGCGACCGCCTCGGGCGGCAGCGCGGCGAAGGCCCCGACGGTGGGCAGGCCGAGCCGCCCCAGCAGCTCGGCCAGCGTCTCGTCACCCAGCGTGGCCACCGGGTAGGGGGCGAGGAACTCCGCCGTACGACCGGCGGGCACCAGCACCCCGGCGCGGGCGGCGAGCACAGCGGCGAACAGGCCGTCGGCGACGCCGATCCGGGCGCGGGGGGCGGTCGGAGCGGCGGGTTCGGTGGCGGGTTCGGTGGCCGGTGCGGCGGTGGGTCCGGAAGCCGGTGCGGCGGGCGGGCCTGGGGTGGCGGGCGGGTCGGGCGGGCCTGGCGTGGCGGGCACTGCCACCGCGCCGGGGACGGCATCCGGGACGGGCGGTCGCCCGAGGGCGTCCGCCACCGCCGCGCCGACCAGGGCCGCGAGCGCCTCCTCGCCGCCGAAGTAGCGGCCCGGCCCCTTCACCGGAATGGCGCACAGACCCGGGCGGATCACCTCCACCCGGGGCGTGAACGCCTCCACCGCCGCGACCACCGGCTCGAAGCGGCGGGTCTCCGCCTCCGGGTCGCGGTCGCGCAGCTCCAGTTCCGGGCAGAGCCGCTGGGCCAGCTTGAGCCGCTGCCCCTGCCGTACCCCGGCGGCCCGGGCGCCCGCGGAGCAGGCGAGGATCCGGCCGGCCTCGGTCACGGCCACCGGGTCGTCACCGGTGACGGCCACCACCGGCCAGTCCGGGCACCAGACCACCAGGACCCTGGGGGTCCGGTCGCCGTCGGGCGTCGTCGGCATGTCACACCACCGCCGCCACGAGCGGGGCCGCCGCGGGCACGGCGGGTACGGCGGGTACGGCGGCGGGGACGGCAGGAACGACCA
This sequence comes from Kitasatospora sp. NPDC059827, assembly GCF_042731675.1. Taxonomy (NCBI): domain Bacteria; kingdom Bacillati; phylum Actinomycetota; class Actinomycetes; order Kitasatosporales; family Streptomycetaceae; genus Kitasatospora; species Kitasatospora sp. NPDC059827. The sequence continues at coordinate 11,330 of NZ_JBHWIV010000038.1, forward strand.
CAGGCACGACGGCGGGAACGGCGGGGACGGCTGCGGGGCCCGGGGGAACGGCGAGGGGCTGCGGCTGCTCCCGGACCGGGCGCACCGCGCCGTGCTCGTCCGGCAGCCAGAGCCGGGCCGTCCGGCCGCGCACCGCCGAACCGCGCCCCTCGGCCACCACCTCCACCTGCCGCCCGGCGAGCTGCCCGTAGCCGTCCCCCAGCCCGAACCAGCGCCCGGACCGCACCCCCAGCCGCAGCACCGCCCCCGGCCACGGCCCGGCCACCAGCAGCACGCAGCCGGTGCGCCGCAGCACGGCGGCCAGACGGGCGGCCAGCTTCGGGGGCACCGGCCCGTCCGGGCGCAGCATGATCAGTTCGACCGCGCCGGCCAGCACCGACACCACCTCGGGCCAGTGCCGCCCCGGGTCGTCGGCGACCAGCAGGCGGCGCAGGTCCAGCCCGTACCCCTCGGCGGCGGCGAGACCCAGCTCCGGCAGCCCGACCGCGGCCGCCCAGCCGCCCCCGGTCTCCCGGACCCCGGCGGCCAGCGCGAGCAGCAGTCCGGCCTCCCCGCCCGCCACCGACACCGCCGTCCCGCGCCGCAGTCCGCCGTCCGGCAGCACCTCGCGCAGGGCGGGCACCACTGGCACCAGTCCGCGCCCGGCCGCCTGCCCAGCCGTCGACCCGTCCGTCCGCCCGTCCGTCAACCCGTCCGTCAACCCGTCCGTCCGCCCGTCCTCGGACGCGGGCACGGCAGCCGGGAGCGCCACCGGCCGCAGCACGGGGCGTGCGGGCTGCTCGACGGTGGATTCGAAAAAAGGTTCGAAAACGGGCACAGCCCCAGGATCGAACATCCGTTCGCAAAGATTCAAGTCCACCTCACCACCCCCATCCATCACGCTCCGTGTCGGATGCGCCGAATGCCGGAGCCCCCTTGGCTCTTTCAGGTGACCGACAACCCTTTTTTCCTTGACAAATTTTTTTGTCGGTCGGATGCTGGAGGGGTGCTGGACGTAGCCGTCATCGAAGAACCCGCCGCGGCCGAGGCCTCCCTGGACCCGATCCGGTCCCGGATCCTCGCCGCCCTCGCCGAGCCCGGCTCGGCCGCCATGCTGGCCACCCGGCTGGAACTGCCCCGGCAGAAGGTCAACTACCACCTGAAAGAACTGGAACGGCACGGACTCGTCGAACTCGCCGAGGAACGACGCAAGGGCAACGTCACCGAACGGGTGTACCGCGCCACCGCCGCCTCCTACGTGATCTCCCCCAGCGTCCTGGCCGCCGTGAGCCCCGACCCCTCCCGCTCCCCCGACCAGCTCTCCGCCCGCTGGCTGCTCGCCCTGGGCTCCCGGCTGGTGCAGGAGGTCGGGGCCCTGCTCACCGGCGCCTCCCGGGCCGGGCGGCGGGTCGCCTCCTTCGGCATCGACGCCCAGGTGCGGTTCGCCTCCGCCGCCGACCGGACGGCCTTCGCCGAGGAACTGTCCCTGGCCGTGGCCACCCTGGTCAGCCGCTACCACGACGAGTCCGCCCCCGGGGGCCGCAGCCACCGGGTGGTCGTCGGACTCCACCAGATCCCCTCGGCAGCGCAACCCGAGGACGACCGACCGCAACCCGCGGACAACCGACCGCAGCCCGAGGCCGACCAGGAGAACCGGACATGACCCACCCCTTCGAGATCGAACTGGAGACGACCCTCCCAGCGAGCCCGGAACAGGTCTGGGAGGCCATCGCCACCGGACCGGGCCTCGACTCCTGGTTCATGGGCCGCAACGAACTCGATCCGCGCGAGGGCGGAACCGCCGGCATGGAGATCGGCGGCCACCGCACGGAGGCGGTGGTCACCGCCCACGAGCCCGGCAAGCGCCTGGCCACCCGCACGGCCACCGCCGAGGACGGCCGGTTCATGGCCTTCGAGTACCTGATCGAGGGCCGGGACGGCGGCAGCACCGTGCTCCGCATCGTCCACAGCGGCCTGCTCGGCGACGACTGGCAGGACGAGTACGACGCGCTGCGCCGCGGCTGGCCGTTCCACCTGCACACGCTCCGCGAGTACCTCACCCACTTCCCCGGCCGCACCGGCACCCCGGTCTTCGCCGCCGCGCCCGGAGGCGGACGCCCGGACCCGGAGGTCCGCGGCCTGCTCGCCGACGCCCTGTCACTGCCGCTCCCGGTCACCGTGGGTGCCCGGGCCCACGCCGAACCGGCCGGACTGGCCGGACCGGCCGCACTGGACGGGGAGGTGGTCTGGGCGGACGACGAACGCTTCGAACTCCGTACCGCCGACGGGCTCTACACCTTCCACCACGGCGCGGGGACGGTGCTGATGTTCCACCACCTCTTCGGGCCCGCGACGGACGGGGCCGAAGCCGCCTGGCAGCGGTGGCTGGCCGGGCTCCTCGCCTGACCGACGCGCACGCATCGCCCGTCCGACATCCGCAGGCCCACGAGAACCGCAGAGCCACAAGAACCGCAGAGCCACGAGAACCGCAGACCCACGAGAACCGAGGAACCACCCATGCGCACCCTGATCAGCACCGCCTTCGTCTCGCTCGACGGCGTCGTCGAGGCCCCCGGCGGCGAACCCGGCTACCGGAACTCCGGATGGACCTTCAAGGACGTCGAGTTCGTCCCCGAGGCCTACGAGATCAAGGGACAGGAGCAGGAGGAGGCCACCGCGATGCTGCTGGGCCGGGTCAGCTACCAGGCGTTCAGCCCGGCCTGGCCGGACATGCCGGAGTTCGCCCGCTACAAGACGCTGCCGAAGTACGTCGTCTCCACCACCCTCACCGAGGACGACCTGGTGTCGAACTGGGGCGAGACCACCATCCTGCGCTCGGTCGACCAGGTCGCGGCCCTCAAGGAGACCGAGGGCGGGCCGATCATCCTGCACGGCAGCGCCGCCCTGAACCACAGCCTCTCGGACGCCGGCCTGATCGACCGCTACCACCTGCTCGTCTACCCGCTGCTGCTCGGCGCGGGCAAGCGCCTGTTCAGCGCCACGGACAAGGACGCCCAGAAGCTGGAGCTGGTCGAGCACCAGGTCTACGGCAACGGCCTGCAGAAGCAGATCTTCGACGTCGTGCGCTGACCGGCGTTCCCGCCGCGCGTTCCCGCCGCGCGTTCCCGCCGCACGTTCCCGGCGCGCGTTCCCGGCGTCCGGGCCTGTTGCGAACCGCCGGGGACACGGATACTCGACCCATGGGACTCCTCGTCTTCGTCACCCTGCCCGGGCTGGTGGTGCTGCTCACCGTGCTGGCCCTGGTCGACCAGTTGCTGCTGCGCGCCGGACGGGCCGGGCTGCTGCCCTGGCGGACCCCGGCGCGACAGGGCCAGATCTCCGCCACCGGCTTCGAGCAGCTGCACGCCAGCTTCTCGGCGGGCAAGCAGCACGAGCTCAAGGAGCGGCAGTCCTCGCTGATGCAGCGCGACGACGACGAGAACGGCGCACCGCGCAACCCCACCGGGGTGGACCTCGCCCGGGGCACGGCGGTGATCCGGCGGGGCTGACCGGACAGGATGGCTGACGTCCCGTCAGGCTTGAACCGGTCGGACCCACGGGTCGGGCTCAAACCGGTGGACAGGTTCCCGGCCGTCACCAGACTGATCCCATGACGGCGAACGACGACAAGAACGACCTGCGGATCTACGTCCAGGACGCCCGCGACGCCCTGTTGTGGAAGCTGGACGGCCTCTCCGAGTACGACCTCCGGCGACCGCTCACGCCCACCGGCACCAACCTGCTGGGGCTGGTCAAGCACGTCACCGGGGCCGAGGCGCTGTACCTCGGCGAGACCTTCGGGCGCCCCTTCCCCGAACCGACCCCACTGTGGATCGTCGGCACCGACGAGCCGAACGGCGACCTGTGGGCCCGGGCCGAGGAGAGCACCGAGGAGATCCTCGGGCGCTACCGCCGGGTCTGGGCGCACTCGGACGCCACCATCGAGGCGCTGCCGCTGGACGCCGTCGGCCGGCTCCCGTTCGGCGACCGCCCGCAGCAGACCCTGCACCGGGTACTCGTCCACCTGATCGCCGAGACCCACCGGCACGCCGGCCACGCCGACCTGGTCCGCGAACTCATCGACGGCACCACCGGCCAGCGCTCCGACGGCGCCAACACGGCCCCCGGCGACGCATCGTGGTGGCGGGCCCACCACGACCGGGTGGAGCAGGCGGCCCGACGGGCCGGCGGACTCGCTTGAGCCCGGGGATGGGATCGGGAGCGGGAGCGGGGACAGAGGCGGAGGCGGACACGGGGCGGGGCGTCAGGACGTCCGTACGGTGCGCGCAGTGCGGGGGCTCCGCCGTCCGGAGCATCGGCCAGTTCCTGCACCAGGGGCGGGAGTTGTGGTGGGACGCCGAGCTGCACTGCCCGTCCTGCAACCTGTACATGTGCGAGCACTCCGGGCCGGAGGCGATGCCGGCGGACGTTCGGGCGGCACTGCTGGCCGCCCACGGTCCGGCCCGGTTGCGGCTCTCCGGTCCGCTCTCCGGTCCGCTCGGCGATCCGGTGGCGGCCCTGCGGGTGCTGCGGGACGGGGCCGGGGTCACGCTCCGCGAGGTTCGCGAACTGCTGGACGAGATCCGGGAGTTCGGGCTGAGCGGGACGGCCGTCGAAATGGCGTGGTGGCAGGTGCGGCTGGCCGAGCAGGGTGTCGCGGCGGAGGTCGAGGAGGGCTTCGGGCGGGCGTACCGCTATGTGGGGCCACCGGAGTTGTACCCGTCGGGGCCGCGGTCGGCGGAGTTGCGGCCAGCGGGGATGCAGCCGTCGGAGTTGCGGCCGTAGGCCCCCGGGAATCCGGGCGGCCGACCCGTACGCGCCGAGGGCGAGTTCGCCGCCTGGACGGGCGGGCGGTGCGGCATCGTCCGGGAGGGGCACCACGTCTGCGTCTTCTGCGACGCGGACCTGCCGGAGCGGTGGAACGTGGACGAGGTGGTGCACCCGTAGGCACTGGCACGAAGGGGTGGGTGCGGACTCGCAGCTCCGGGGGGCGGGCCCGGGGGTCGGCTGCCGGCGGCCGGGGAAACCGCCGTGGCGCTGTCGGGTCGGCCCGCTAGGGTCGGGTGGGACAGGGGGCGGAACGGGGAAGGGCGGGGCACGTGGAGTGTGTGCGGGTGGCCGGGGTGCCGGGTGGCGTGGTGCACGAGGGGAGCCGGGAGTTCCTGGTGCGGGAGGGGCTGCCGGCGGCCGGGGCGTTCCTGGACTTCCGGGTGCTCGGCGGCGGCTCGCTGAAGGCCTTCCCGACCGCCGGCGCGGAGCGGCTCTTCATCCTCGGGGAGACGGACTACTGCGCCCCCTTCGCCCCCGTCGGCGACCTGGTGCTGCTGGACGGGACCACCGGCGAGGTGCTCCTCGGCAACGGCGGCCCCCGGCGGGACCGGCTGGCCTCCGACCTGCCCGCGCTGGCCGCGCTGGTACGCGAGGTGGAGGCCGTGGGCGAAGCGGCCCGGCGCCCGGAGGCGCTGGACGGACGGCGCGGGCCCGCGGTGGTGGCCGAGGTGACGGCCGGTGCCGAGCGGCGGATGCGGGAGATCGACCCCGGGCTGTTCGGGCGCGACGCCACGCCCGCGCACTGGGGTACGGCCCTGCTGGTCCGCGCACTGGGCTGGGGCGCGCTGCCCGGCGGCCCGGGCGGCCCCGCGTACCGGGTCGGCACCGAACTGGTCGCCGAGCTCGCGGCGCTGACCGACGAGGACGGCGGGGCGGGCCGGGTGCACCGGTTCCGGCCGGAGTCGCTGCCCGCTGCCCTCACCCACGAGCCGACCCGCCGGCTGCTGACCGAGGTCGGCCTGCCGCTCGGCGGCGCGATGTTCGGGGTGTGCGAGGAGCCGCTGGTCACCATGGCGGAGGCGTACCCCGAGTACTTCGACGGCGAGGAGGAACGCCCGTACCAGCGGGACTACCTCGCGCTCGGGGACTGGCCGTCCGACCTCACCATCGCCCTGGACGGCGCCACCGGGCGGCTCGAACTGCCCGACTGGTACGACGACGGGCAGCCCGAGGCCTACCTCAACCGCGACCTGACCGCCCTGCTCTACGCCCTGTGGACGTACGAGCGGCTGCGCGCCGAGTGGGAGCGCTGGGAGCACGGCCGGGAGCGCGGCGGCGAGCACAGCGACGAGCACGGCCGGGGCCGGGACACCTGGGCGGTGTTCGACCCGCAGTCGCTGCTGAGCACCGTGGTGGACCGGCTGGTCGAGGGCGTCGACCCGGAGGCCTTCGCCTCGCCCGGGCGGTCCTGGCGGCTGCTCGCGGAGGACGGGCACCTGGGCGGGCTTCTCGGCTGAACGGCGGGGGACGCTCCTCCCTCGGCCGGTACCGCCGCGCCGGTACGCTGCCCCGGTGACGAACATCCGTACGGCGGCCGGGCGAAGACGGGTGGTGCTCCTCGGCATCGGCGCCGGCCTCTCCCTCGCCTCGGCGGGCGCGCTGTACGCCCTGCTGTACGTGCGGTCGTTGGACTACGGGGAGCGCTGCGAGCGCGGCCTGGTATCGGGCGGCGGGCGGCTGCTGGAGACGGGCGCCTCCTGGCTCCCGCCGGACGCCTGGTGCCGGTTCGAGGACCGGAGCCTGTCCACCACGCCGTTCTGGGCGCTGCTGCTGTTCTACGCGTTGCTGACCGTGGTGGTCTGGTCGGTCATCGCCCTGGTGCACACCGTCCGTCCGCGTCCGGACCCGGGACTGGACTGGCAGCCGAGGCACGGTACCGGGCCGGGCTGGTAGGCGCGCAGGTGGTTGTGCCGACGGCGGCGGCGGTGCCGGTGGGGGCGGTGCGGGTGAGGGCGGCGCGGGTGGCGGCCGCGCCGCTGTGGGCGGTGCGGGTGGGGGCCGTACTGGTGGCGGTGTCGGTGGCCGTGGTCACCGGCGCTGCGGACGGTCGGCGGCGGGTGCGCAGCGGGGACAGGTAGACCGGCAGGAAGGCCGTCGCGAGGACGGCCCCGCCGAGCCAGAGCGTGGTGCGCAGGCCGAGGAGTTCGCCGAGCAGCCCGGAGAGCGCGGAGCCGATCGCGAGCGCGCCGAAGAGCAGGAAACGGAAGGTGGCGTTCATCCGGCCGAGCAGGTGGTCCGAGGTCATCCGCTGACGCAGGCTCACCCCGAGCACGTTGTCCATGCCGGTCTTGAGCGAGACCAGCAGCCAGCCCGCCCCGGCCAGGAACAGCCCCGGCCCGCCGACGATCATCGGCACCAGCAGTCCGGCGGGCGCCAGGCACAGACCCGCCAGGGCGAGGGTGCGACCGTCACCGAACCGGGCGGAGACCGGGCGGGCGCAGCGCGAACCGAGCAGGATGCCGACCCCGCCGACCGCCCAGAACAGGCCCAACGCCCAGGCCGGGAGGTTCAGTTCACGGACGAACAGCACCGGGAGCAGGGTGTTGACCAGTTGCGAGCCGAGGTTGTTGAGGGAGGCGGTGGCGGCCAGGGCCCGCAGCTCCGGGTTGCCGAGGACGTGCCTCAGGCCCTCCGCGATCTGCGCGCCGAGGCCGGGGACGGGGATAACGGGGCGGGTGGCGGTGTCGGGGTGGGCGGCGGTGGGGAGGTGGGCGGCGGTGGGAACGTCATCGGCGGGGGTGCGGCGCAGCGCGGTGAGCCGCAGGGCGGAGCCGAGGTGGCTGAGCGCGGTCACCGCGATCGCCAGTGGCGCGGTGAGCAGCTGGACCAGCATCCCGCCCGCACCGCGTCCGGCGACGTTGCCGACCGCCATCAGCCCGACCACGGCGGAGTTCGCGTCCACCAGATGCTCCCGGCCGACCAGCCCGGGTAGCACACTCTGCGAGCCGACGTCGAAGAAGACCGTGGCACCGCCGGTGAGCAGCGCGACCGCGTACAGCTGCCCGAGGGTGAGCCCGCCGAGCCACCAGGCCAGCGGGACGGAGGCGTAGAGCGCGGCCTTCACCAGGTCGGCCACGATCAGGACGCGACGGTGGTGCATCCGGTCGACCCAGGCGCCGGCGGGCAGCCCGATCAGCAGGAACGCGAGGGTGCTCAGGGTGGCGAGCAGACCGGCCTGTCCGGGGCCCGCGTCGAGGGCCTCGACGGCGACCAGGGGGACGGCGACGTAGCCGACGTTGGTGCCGAGTTGGGTGAGAGCGGTGGCGGTGAAGAGGGTGCGGAAGTCGGGGATCCGCCAGAGGGAGTCGGGGCGCATGGTCCGTTCAGTCACGTGCGAGGTCCGGGAGGACGGGGGCGGGGGCGGGGCCCGTTGGTACGGGGGCGGAGGCCGGGGCGGAGGCGGAGGCCGGGGCGGGGGCGGGCTTCGGCCGGTGCTTCACGAGGAACACCCCGGCCAGGACGACGGCCATCCCGGCCACCGCCCGTACGGTCAGCTGCTCACCGAGGAACAGGGCGCCGAGCGCGGTGGACACGACCGGCAGCAGGTAGCCGACGGTGGCGGCACCGGTCGGGCCCTCGGTGGCGATCAGGCGGTAGTTGAGGTGGAAGGTCAGCCCGGTGCAGGCGATGCCGAGGACGGTGACGGCGGCCAGGCCGAGCGGATCGGCGCCAGCGAGCGGGTTCAGCGGGCCGACCGTGGGCAGGGCGATCACGCTCAGCCCGGCGGCGGCGGAGAGCTGGGCGGCGGAGAGGGCGAGCGGGGCGGTGTCCGTCCCGGCGAATGCCCGGGCCATGTAGGCGAAGGCGATGGCGTAACTCGCCGCCGCGCCGAGCAGGGTGAGCGCCCCGGGGATGCTGATGCCCCCGCCGGAGCCGCCGCCGATCCCGTCACCGATTCCGCCGCCATTGCGCCACGGGGCGAGGATCAGCAGCACTCCGGCGAAGCCGAGCAGCAGACCGACGAGGCGCAGTGGGCCCCGGGCGCGCTCGGTCCCGAGGGCGAAGCCGATCAGCAGCGACCAGAGCGGGGTGGTGGCGTGCAGCACCCCGGCCAGGCCGGAGCCGACGCTGCGTTCGCCGTAGGCGGTCAGCAGGAACGGCAGGGCGTTGCAGAAGAACGCGGCCACGGCGAGCCGCCGCCAGAGCGCGCCGCCGCGTGGCAGACGTTGCCCGGCGGAGCGGGCGAGCAACAGCAGGACGGCGGCGCCGAGGGCGGCGCGCAGCACGGTGATCTGCACCGGGGTGAGCCCGTGTTGCAGCGCGATCCTGATCCAGAGGAAGCCTGAGCCCCAGAGCAGGGCGAGGACAGCCATCCGCAGCACGGTCCAGCTCCTTGTCGGTGGTGGTGTCGGTCGGGTGTGGGTCGGTCGGGTTTCGGGGTGCCCGATGACGGTCGCGCGCGGTGATCACTTAGCACAAGCGAAAAGTTCTGAACCACCTTTAAGCTGCGCTGCATGATTGCCTCACTCGACGTCCGCCGGATGCAGGTGCTGCGCGCCGTGGTCGACCACGGCTCGGTGAGCGCGGCCGCCGGCGCGCTCGGCTACACCCCGTCCGCCGTCAGCCAGCAGGTGGCGACGCTGGAGCGGGAGACCGGGACGGCCCTGCTGGAACGGATCGGGCGCGGCGTGCGACCGACCGCCGCCGGACTGCTGCTCGCCGGGCACGCGGCAGCCATCGACCGGCAGGTCGCCGAGGCGGGCGCGGCACTGGCCGACCTGCGGGCCGGACGCACCGGCTGCCTGACCGTCCGATACTTCACCACGGCCGGCTCCGCCCTGGTGGCACCCGCGTTGGCCGTCTTCCGCCGCGAGTACCCGGGCGTGCGGCTCGACCTGGGCCTGACCGACCCCGTCGACCCGCTCATCGAGGTACGGGACGGCCGGGCCGACCTCGCGGTGGTGTTCCGGGCCGAGGACGCCCCGACCGGGCTGCGGTTGGTGCACTTGCAGGACGATCCGTACCGCGCTGTGCTGCCCCGGGGCCACCGGCTGGCCGGGCGGCGCGTGCTGGACCTGTCCGAGCTGGCGGACGAGCCCTGGGTCGGCGCCGAGCCGCCCGGCCCCTGTCGGAGCCTGGTGGAGGACGCCTGCGACGCGGCCGGGTTCCGTCCGGCACTCGCGGTGGACGGCGCGGACTACGTCACCGCGCAGGGCTTCGTCGCGGCGGGGCTGGGAGTGTCACTGCTTCCGGAACTGGGCCTGACGCAACGCCACCCGGGCGTCACGGTCTGCCGGGTGCGCGGCCCGGAGCCGGTACGGACCCTGCACGCCGCCGTACGGGAGGGCGCCTGGGGACAGCCGGTGCTCGGGGCGCTGGTGGCAGCACTCCGATCGGTGGCAGCTCCCGCGTCGGCGGTGCGGACGGTGTAGGCGGCGCGGGGTGGGTTGTCGGCGGCGCGGGCGGCGGAGGCGGCGCGGGCAGTGCGGGCGGCGGAGGCAGTGCGGGCGGCGATCGGGCTGTGGCGGTCGGACTTGAAGTTGCCGCAGCGGCAGCTCCTACGGTCGTGACCGGGGCCGGAGGAACCGGCCCCGGTCCGAGCGAACGTGCACGGTGACGGAACGGGGCGACAGCCCCGCAGGAGAGGAGACGGTGATGGCCTGGCCGATCGCGGAGGTCGCCCGGATGTCGGGCGTGACGGCCCGCACCCTGCGGCACTACGCCGAGATCGGGCTGCTGCCCCCGGCCTGGATCGGCTCCAACGGCCACCGCTACTACGAGGAGCGGCAGTTGCTGCAGCTGCAGCAGATCCTCGTTCTGCGGGCACTGGGCGTGGGGCTGACCGAGATCTCCCGGATCGTCGGCGCCCAGGTCGACGAGCTGGAGGCCCTGCGGGGCCACCACCGCCGACTGGTCGCCGAGCGCGACCGGCTCGACACCCTGGCCGCCACCGTCTCGCGCACGATCGCCGACCTGGAACGCTCCCGGAAGGACGGCACACCCATGACCAGCATCAACCGGCCCGAGAACCTGTTCGACGGCATCCAGCCCGCCGACATCGAGAGCAGCCTGCGGGACTTCCCCGAGCACATCGAGGCCACCCGGCTCGCGACCGCCGAGATGACCCCGGCGGAGATCGAAGCCGGCCAGCGCGAGCGGACCGCGCGGATGGTCCGCCTGGCGGAACTGATGGCCTCCGGCCACCCGGCCGAGGGCGAGCGCACGCAGCAGATGGTCGCTGAGGACTACCGAGTGCTCATCGGTCTGCGGACCGGTGTTCCGCTGGACGAGTACCTCGCCCTCGCCCGCTCGTGCACGGAGAACGAGCAGTGGAGTGCCGCGTACGAGGCCATCGCTCCCGGGCTGGCCGCCTACCAGCGCGCCGCCATGGAGGCGTACGCGGCGGCTCGGCTCTCCTGAGTCGAGGCACCGGGCTCGGGCCGACAGCCCGACCCCGCCCGGTGGGGTGGGGACGGCTCGGCGGAGCCGCCCCCACCGGGCAGTCCGCACGGCAGTCCCCCGCCCGGTGGCCACCCCGACCCTGGCCGGCCACCCCGGCCCGGGCCGGCCACCCCGCCGGAAACCGCTCCCCGGGGGCGCCCCGGCGTCACTCCGTCCGCAGGGCCGTGACCGTCCGGGTGCGGGCGGCCCAGGTCGCGGGCAGAAGGGCGCCGAGCAGGGCCAACGCCACCCCGCCGCATATCAGCGGCCCCACCACCGACGGGGCGAACACCGTGAGGTCCGCGTCCGGCACCCCGATGCCGGCGGCGCGGGCCATCGCCGGCATCACCAGGTGGTGCACCCCGATCCCGATCGGGACCCCGATCAGCCCGGCCACCAGTCCGCTGCCGCAGACGGAGGTGAGCACCATGCCGACGGTCTGCCGGGGCGACATCCCGAGGGCCTTGAACACCCCCAGGTCGTGCACCCGTTCCCGGGTGTCCAGCAGCACGGTGTTGAGCACCCCGAGCCCCGCGACCACCGAGAGCAGCAGGGTGAGCGTGCCCGCCAGGGTGTTCATCGCCAGCACCACGATGTTGAGGCGGCCCTCACTGGGGTCGGCGCTCAGCCCCATCGGCTTCACCACTGTGTCCAGTCCGTCGGCGTAGGACGGCGCGTCGGTGCCCGAGGTGAGGTCGATGTGGAAGGAGACCGCTTCGGCGTGGATCGCGCCGCCGAGTGGCTCCAGCGAGGCGCGGTCCACGAACACCACGTCCTGGGTGGTCATGACCTCCCCGGTGATCTTCGCCGGGGTGGTGCGCCCGTGGTCGGTGAGGGTGACGGTGTCACCGACCTTCTTCTGGTTGGCCCGCAGGAAGGCGGCGCTGACCACCGTCTCGCCGGGGCCGTGGAACCAGTGGCCCGTGACCAGTTGGAAGCCGCTCCAGGAGGCGTCTCCGGTGAAGGCGACCAGTTCGTAGCGATCGGTGGTCCCGGCCACAGTGGCCACGGCGGGCACGCTGCTGTACCAGGCCCTGGTCCCGGGACGGGATTCGATCGCCTTCACCACGGCCGCCTCGTCCACGTGGTCGACCGGGGCGGAGCCGTCGACCGGGACCTGGACCAGGACCTTGCCCGCGCCGTCCGCCGCCAGGCCGTCCTGGATCGACCCCAGGGAGAGCGTCAGCCCGACGCAGAGGGTGACCCCGGCCGTGCCGAGCACCACCGCGGCGGCGGTGGTCGCCGAGCGGCCCGGCCGGTTCAGCGGGGACGCCAGCCCGAGGCTGAGCGCCCGCGGCACCGGAAGCCGGCCGATCAGGTCCTGCGCCGCGGACAACAGGCCCGCCGGACCGGCCCGACCCGTCGTCCCCCCGGCTGCCGCCCGCTTGGCGCCGGGCGCCGTCCGGCCGACCGCGAGCGCCTCGACCGTGCGCAGCCGTCCGGCCCTCAGCGCCGGCACCAGCGCGGTGCCGACCACTGCGGCCAGGGCCGCGCCCGCGACCACCACGTCCACCCAGACCGGGATGCCGAGCAGACCGCCGCGCAGGGCCTTGCGGGCCACTCCCAGCACCGGTACGGACAGCAGGTTTCCCCCGAGCACACCGAGCGCGGTGCCGACCCCGGCGGGGATCAGCGCCTGGCCGACGTAGGCGCGCGCCACCTGGGCCGGGGTGAAGCCCAGGGCCTTGAGGATGCCGATCCGCCGGGTGGCGGCACTCACGGCGCCGCTGACCACCACGCCGATGATCAGCACCGACATGGCCAGGCCGAGCACTCCGAAGGCCGTGACGAACGGGACGAAGGTCGATGCCGTCCGGTTGGCCTCCTCCCGGGCGGGCCGGTAGGTGGTCGCCTTGGTGAGCGCACCGCTCGGCACCGCGGCGGCGATCGCCGCGTGGTCGGCGTCCACCTCGGCGTCACTGCCCGCGTGGGCGAAGCGGTAGAGGTACTGGGCGGCGGGCGTCGTACCGGGCGCCGTCAGCCCCGCCACCTGGTCGGGGGCGACCCAGCCGTCCGCGCTCCAGGAGACCGAGTCGGCCAGGCCGACGACCTTGAGCGTCGGGCGCCCGGGCAGGTCGGGGAACTGCGCGGTGTCGCCCACCGACAGCGGGGAGCGCCCGTTCAGGAACACCACCTCGCCGGGGCCCGCGATCCAGCGGCCCCTGGTGACCCGCAGGTCGTCCATCGGGCCGTCCTGGGCCCGGCCGACCAGCGTCATCGGCGGCAGCAGGCTGCCCGCCGGCGGGATCCTGCTGTCCTGGCCGGCCCGCGGCTGGAGGGTGACCGCTGGGTAGGGGCCGGCCGAGGCCGTCACCCCGGACACGTGCGCGGCCGGGGCGAGTTGAGCGGGGCTCGCCTTCGTCGGGTCGTACAGCACGTTGAGGTGGGCGCCGTGCTGGTCGGTGAAGGCGCGCTCGTACGGGCCCTGGGCGGCGACCACCAGCCCGAGGGCGAGGATGCACGCCGTCACGGACATCATCGTGGTGAGCACCATGACCAGGGTCTGCACCCGCTTGCGGCCCACCCCCGCCCGGACCACCTTGCCCATCACACTCATGCGCCCACCCCGCTCCGGTCGCCGGGGAGCGACGCGGCGGCCGTGTCCCGGACCAGGCGGCCGTCGAGCAGCTCGATCGTCCGGTCGGCGCAGGCCTCGGCGAGCGCGGTGTCATGGGTGACCAGCAGGATCGTCTGGCCCTCGGCGTTGAGCCCGCGGAGCAGCTCGCGGACGTCGGCGGCGGAGGCGGTGTCCAGCGCCCCGGTCGGCTCGTCGGCCAGCAGCAGCGGCGGACGGTTCATCAGCGCCCGGGCCACCGCGACGCGCTGGCGCTCGCCGCCGGAGAGCCGGCCGGGGAAGGCCTTGGCGTGCCGGGCCACCCCGAGCCGCTCCAGCAGCTCCCCCGCCCGGGCCCGGGCCGCCTCCCGCCGCATCCCGGCGAGTTGGGCCGGGAGCAGCACGTTGTCCTCGACGTTCAGGTCGTCCAGCAGGTTGAAGAACTGGAACACCATGCCGATCCTGGTCCGCCGGTACTCGGCGAGCGCGGCCTCGCCGAGTTCGTGGACGGCCACGCCGTCCACCTCGACGCCGCCCTCGCTCGGACGGTCGAGGCCGGCGACCAGGTTCAGCAGGGTGGACTTGCCGCTGCCCGAGCGGCCGAGCACGGCCACCGCCTCGCCGGCCCGCACCTCGAGGTCGAGCCCGGCCAGGGCGGGACGGGCTGCGTCGGATCGCTCGTACGTCTTGCTGACGCCGCGGATCCTGATGATCGGCGCGTTCACGGGCCCTCCACGGTTCGGGGTCCGGCTCCGGGGGACCCGGGACCGGCTGACGGAACATCACGCTACGAATCCGCGACCGGGCCCGGACAGCCGTCTGAACGGCCTCCTGGGGGTGTATCCAGATACACCCCGAACTGGGTGTTCAGGCCTAGAGCGCCGGACGATCACGCCGGGCAGACTGACTCCGCAGAAGATCGGGACGGACGCCCACCGAGGGCTCCGGCACACAGACTTCGGGCCCCGCGGGGCCCGGGACGGAAAGGGGGCCGACATGGGGGCGGGAGTGATCACCGGGGTGGCTCGACGGCTGGGCCGGTCCTGCGCGGACGGTGTGCGCGCCTGGTACGTGGCGACGATGGCCGTGACGGGGCTGATCTCGCTGCTGGCCGGGCCGATCGTGCTGGGTGCCGCGCTGTTCGGCCCGGACGAGTCCGGGCACTTCGGGCCGGGCGGGCCGCTGATCCTGACGGTGCCGCTGGGGCCGGTCGCCCTCTGGGCGCTCTGCTGGGCCACCGGCGGCTCCGGCCGGGCGGTGGGGGCCGTGCTGTTCGCCCCGGGCGCGCTCGCGGTGACGGCGACCCACCTGTACGGCGGCGCCGCGCCCGGCGGCCGGTCCGTCTCGCTCTGGCTGGCACCGTCGCTGCTGGTGCTCGGGCTGTTCGGCGCGCGCTGGATCGCCACCGAGAGCCGACGCGTCGTCGAGCGGTGGAGCGGGCGGCCGATCCCGGTGCCGTACCACCGCCCGGTCGGCGACGCCGGCGCCTGGCAACGGCTGCGGGCCGGCGGCTGGTTGGCCGACCCGGCGACCTGGCGGGACCTCGCCTGGACGCTCCTCACCGGATCCGCCGTGCTGCTGACGGCCGCGGTCGTGGTGCTGACACCGCTCGCGATGGAGGTCTTCGGCCGGAACGGGCTGCTGTTCCCGCTGATGATCGTCTACGGCATGGGCCTCTGGGTGGCCCCGTTCGCGCTCCTGTGGGCCGCACCGCCCGTCCTGCGGGTGCACGAGAGGGCGGCCAGGTCCCTGCTCGGGCCCTCCCGGCAGACCGAACTCGCCCGCCAGGTCAGCCATCTGGCGCGCACCAGGGCGGACACCATCGACGCCGGGGCGGCCGAGCTGCGCCGGATCGAGCGGGACCTCCACGACGGGGCGCAGGCCCGGCTGGTGGCGCTGGGCATGCTGCTGACCGTCGCCGAGCAGGTGAAGCACGACCCGGACGCCCTCGGGCCGCTGCTCGCCGAGGCGCGGACGTCCTCGGTGAAGGCGCTCAGCGAGCTACGGGACTTGGTCCGGGGCATCCATCCCCCGGTGCTGGCCGACCGAGGCCTGGCCGACGCGGTGGAGGCCACCGCGCTGGACCTGCCCCTTCCGGTCACCTTCACCGGCGGCCTGCCCGGCCGGGCGCCGGCCCCGGTGGAGTCGGCCGCCTACTTCGCAGTGAGCGAACTGCTGGCCAACGCGGTGAAACACGCCGGGGCCTCGCACTTGTGGATCGAGATAGGGCACAGTGACGGGCTGCTGCGGATATCGGTCACCGACGACGGGCGCGGAGGCGCGGACCCGTCCCAGGGCACCGGCCTCAGCGGAACCGAACGCCGACTGGCCGCCTTCGACGGGGTACTCGCGATCAGCAGTCCGTCCGGCGGACCGACCATCGTGAACCTGGAGATCCCGTGCGCGTTGTCATCGCCGAAGACCTCTTCCTCCTCCGGGACGGGCTGACCCGGCTGCTGGAGGCCAACGGCATGAAGGTCACCGCGGCGGTCGAGAACGGCGAGCAGCTGCTCGCCGCGATCGCCGCCGACCGGCCCGACATCGCCGTGGTCGACGTGCGGCTGCCGCCGAGCTTCACGGACGAAGGGCTGCGCGCGGCACTCGCGGCCCGGCAGGCCCACCCGGGACTCCCCGTACTGGTGCTCTCACAGTTCGTGGAGCAGCTCTACGCCCGTGAGCTGCTGGCCGGCAGCTCCGGCGGGATCGGCTACCTGCTCAAGGACCGCGTGCTGGACGGTGCCCAGTTCCTCGACGCCGTCCGCCGGGTCTCCCAGGGCGGTACGGCCATGGACCCGGAGGTGATCACCCGGCTGCTCACCCACAACTCCTCGGCCGGCCCGGTCTCCACCCTCTCCCCGCGAGAGCGGCAGGTGCTGGCGCTGATGGCCGAGGGCCGCTCGAACGCGGCGATCGCCCAGCAGCTGGTGATCACCGAGCGGGCGGTCGCCAAGCACACCGCGTCGATCTTCGTCCGCCTCGACCTCCAGCCCTCCGACGACGACAACCGCCGGGTCCTGGCCGTCCTGGCCTACCTCAACAACTCCTGAGGGCCTCGACGGCCCCGGAAGGAGATGTCCCCGAAAGAAGAGTCCCCGGAAGGACAGGAGCACGAGGGGGGAGGCGAGGCCGAGAGGCAGCGGGACCAAGCAGACAGGAAGGGTAGCAGCTATGATTGATTGAGCACGGACAAGTGAGGGGTGTCCCTCCGCGCCAGGGGGCTCGCCCTCCACCGAACGGGTCATCTACCCTGGTGAGGTGCTCATCCTTGTTCGCCGCCGCCACGTGGACCTGCTCCGCGTGACGACCATGTCCTGTCGACGCTCCGGCTGAACCTCGCGCCACCCACCCTCACGGCAGCCCCGACGCGGCCGCCACCACCTCCCGGCTACCCGGAGCACCCGCCGCACCAGGCGCGGCTCCGGCCTTCCCTGGTCGACCACCGGGACCAGCCGGGACGAGACCAGCGGATGTCACACATGACGCAGCAGTACACGCCCATATCCGGTACCGGCTCCACCCCGGAGGCGCACCCCGAGGCCCTCCCGGTGATCGACCTCTCGCTCGCCGACGGCAGCCCCGAGGACCGCCGCCGCCTGCACGACGAGCTCCGTACCGCCGCCACCGGCGTCGGCTTCTTCCAGCTCGTCGGCCACGGCATCACCCCGGAGGAGACGGCCGCGCTCACCGGAGCCATGCGCGCCTTCTTCGCCCTCCCCGAGGCCGACCGGCTCTCCGTGAGCAACCTCAACTCCCCCCACTACCGCGGCTACACCCGCACCGGTGACGAGCGCACCGGCGGCAGCCAGGACTGGCGCGACCAGCTGGACATCGGCGCCGAGCTGCCCCCGCACACCCCCGGAAGCGGCGAGCCCCCGTACTGGTGGCTGGAGGGCCCCAACCAGTGGCCGACCGCGCTGCCCGAGCTGCGCACCGCCGCGCTCGGCTGGATCGACCACCTCGGCGCGGTCGCCCGCCGCCTGCTGCACGAACTCCTCACCTCGATCGGCGCCCGCCCCGACTTCTACGACGACGCCTTCGCGGGCCACCCCCACCTGCGGCTCAAGCTGGTCCGCTACCCGGGCACCGCGCCGGACGGCGCCGGCCAGGGCGTCGGCGCCCACAAGGACTACGGGTTCATCACCCTGCTCCTCCAGGACACCGTCGGCGGCCTCCAGGTGGAGCGCCCGGACGGCACCTTCCTGAACGTCCCGCCGCTCGACGGCGCCTTCGTGGTCAACCTCGGCGAACTGTTGGAGGTGGCCACCGACGGCTACCTCAAGGCGACCAGCCACCGCGTGGTCAGCCCGGCCGGAGCCCGCGAGCGCTACTCCGTCCCGTTCTTCTACAACCCCCGCCTGGACGCCCACGTCGAGCCGCTCGACTTCCCCCTCGCCCACCACGCCCCCGGCGCCACCGAGGACCCGGCCAACCCCCTCTTCGCCGACTTCGGCTTCAACGAGTGGAAGGGCTACACCCGGGCCCACCCCGAGGTCACCCGCCGCCACCACGCCGCCCTCGCCTGACCCGCCGCCCGCGAGGGACCCACCTCCTGCGAGAACCCACAGGCGACCCGAAACCGGCGCCCGCCCCGACACCGAGGGCGGCGCCGGTTCGCCGTCCCCGGACCGCCACTCCCGGACCGCCACTCCCGGACCGCCGTCCCCGTTTCGCCGTCCCCGTTTCGCTGTCCCCCGGGCCGCCCACCCCGTCCGATGGACCTGATCGCACCGCACTGTCACACTGCAGCTGTCACAGCAGGAGTGTGCCAGCGCGGGAGGCAGCAGATGGGGGAGCACGGCGCCGGGGTGGGCGAGGTGCGGCTGACGGTGGACGAGTTGGCGGCGCGGGCCGGGGTGACGGTGCGGACGGTGCGGTTCTACGGGACGAAGGGGCTGCTCCCGCCGCCGGAACTGGGCCCGCGGCGGGTGGGGCTGTACGGGGCCGCGCACCTGGACCGGCTGGGGCTGATCGAGGAGTTGCAGCGGCAGGGGCTGACCCTGGCCGCGATCGAGCGCTACCTGGCCCGGCTGCCGGAGGACAGCACCCCGCTGGGCCTGGCCATCCACCGGGCGCTGGTGGCGTCCTGGACGCCGGAGACCGCCGAGGAGGTGGGCCGCGCCCAGTTGGAGCGGCGGGCCGGTCGGGGGTTGTCGGAGGAGCAGGTGGAACGCCTGGTCGCGATGGGGGCGCTGGAGCGCACCGCCGACCCGGAGGTGTTCCGGACGGATCCGGGCCTGCTGCCGCTGGGCGTGCGGATCCTGGACGTGCCGATCCCGCTGGAGACGCTGCTGGCCGCCCGGGCGGTGGTGGTGGAGCACAGCCGGGCGACCGCGCGGGAGTTGCAGCGGCTGTTCCGGGAGACGGTCTGGAAGCCGTACCGGGAGAGCGAGCCGGACCCGGCGGAGCTGGCCCGGATGAAGGAGCTGACCGACCACATCCAGCCGATGGTGGCGCAGGCGCTGGTCACCGCGTTCCAACGCTTCCTGCGCGAGGAGTTGGGCGACGAGCTGGGCGAGGAGCCGATCGAGAAGTCGGGCGAGAAGTCGGGCGAGAGGTCGGGCGAGGAGTCGGGCGAGGAAACCGGCAACTAGCAGGAGCCGGGTGGGGCCGTGCCCTCGCGCGCACGCCCCCACCCGGTCCACCCGCCCTGCCCCGGGCAGTCGGTGAAGACCAGTCAGTGACGATCAGTCGGTGACGATCCGTCGATGAGGATCAGTCGGTGAAGGTCCGCCCCTCCGCCGCGATCCGCTCCAGCAGGGCCGGCGGCGCGAACCGCTCGCCGTAGGCGGCGGCGAGCTCGCGGGCGCGGGCCGCGAAGCCGGCCGGGCCGCCCGGGTAGCCGTTGATGTACTGGAAGACGCCGCCCGTCCAGGCCGGGAAGCCGATGCCCAGGATGGAGCCCACGTTGGCGTCGGCGACCGAGGTGAGCACGCCTTCCTCCAGACAGCGCACCGAGTCGATCGCCTCGCTGAACAGCATCCGCTCCTTGAGGTCCTCGAACGGGACCTCCGCGGGGTCGACCGGTCCGGCGCCACCGGCACCGTCGACACCCTCGACGCCACCGGCGAAGTGCTCCAGCAGCCCCGGCCAGAGCCGGCCGCGCTTGCCGTCCTCGCCGTACTCGTAGAAGCCCGCGCCGCCGCTGCGCCCGGGGCGGCCGAACTCGTCGACCATCCGGTCCACCACCGCGTCCGCCGGGTGCGGGGTCCAGGTGCCGCCGGCGGCCTCGACCGCGCGCCGGTACTCGTCGCGGATCTTGCGCGGCAGGGTGAGGGTGAGCTCGTCCATCAGGGAGAGCACCTTGGCGGGGTAGCCGGCCTGGGCGGCGGCCTGCTCGACGGAGGCCGGGTGGATGCCCTCGCCGACCATGGCGACGCCCTCGTTGAGGAACTGGCCGATCACTCGCGAGGTGAAGAAGCCCCGGGAGTCGTTGACCACGATCGGGGTCCTGTCGATCTGCCGGACCAGGTCGAAGGCGCGGGCGAGCGCCTCGTCGCCGGTCTGCGGGCCCCGGATGATCTCGACCAGGCGCATCTTGTCGACCGGCGAGAAGAAGTGCAGGCCGATGAAGTCGCCGGTGCGCCGGACGCCTTCGGCGAGCACGCCGATCGGCAGGGTGGAGGTGTTGGAGCAGAGCAGCGCGTCGGGGGCGACCACGCCCTCGATCTCCTGGAACACCTTGTGCTTGAGCTCGGTGTTCTCGAAGACGGCCTCGATCACCGCGTCGCAGCCGGCCAGGTCGGCGGCGTCGCCGGTGGGGGTGATCCGGGCCAGCAGCTCGTCGCGCTTCGCCTCGGTGGAGCGGCCGCGGGCGATCGCCTTGTTCAGCAGGCCCTCGGAGTAGGCCTTCCCGCGCTCGGCGGCCTCGGTGCTGACGTCCTTGAGCACGACCTCGATGCCGGCCTTGGCGCAGGCGTAGGCGATGCCGGCGCCCATCATCCCGGCGCCGAGCACCGCGACCTTGCGGACCAGCTGCTTCTCGACGTCCTTGGGCCGCCCCGCTCCGGAGTTGACCGCCTGCATGTCGAAGAACAGCGCCTGGATCATGTTCTTGCTGGTCTGCCCGCAGGCCAGCTCGGTGAAGTAGCGGGCCTCGATCACCATCGCGGTGTCGACGTCGACCTGGCTGCTCTCCACCGCGGTGGCCAGCACGTTGCGCGGGGCCGGGTAGGGCGCGCCGTTGAGCTGCTTGCGCAGGTTGGCCGGGAAGGCGGGCAGGTTGGCGGCGAAGGCGGGGGTGGCGGGGGTGCCGCCGGGGATCTTGTAGCCCTTGACGTCCCAGGGCTGGACGGCGGTCGGGTTGGCCTCGATCCAGGCCTTCGCCCGGGCCGTCAACTCCTCCGGGGTGTCGACCAGTTCGTGCACCAGTCCGTGCTCCAGCGCCTGCGCCGGGCGGTACTGGCGGCCCTGCAGCAGGAACTTCAGCAGGGCGTCGGTGATGCCGAACAGCCGCACCGTGCGGACCACGCCGCCGCCGCCCGGCAGCAGCCCGAGGGTGACCTCGGGCAGGCCGATCCGGCTGGCGGGGGTGTCCAGCGCGATCCGGTGGTGGCAGGCGAGGGCGATCTCCAGACCGCCGCCGAGCGCGCTGCCGTTGACGGCGGCGACGACCGGCTTGCCGAGGGTCTCCAGCTTGCGCAGCGAGCGCTTGATCCGCATGGACTTCTCGAAGACGGCCTCGGCGTCCTCGGGGCGGGCGGCGGACAGCATCCGCAGGTCTCCCCCGGCGAAGAAGGTCTTCTTGCCGGAGGTGACCACCACGCCGCGCAACGCGTCGCCGAGGCCGGCCAGCCGCTCGACGGTGGCCTCGAAGTCGGCCGTGAAGGCCTCGTTCATGGTGTTGACGGACTGGGTGGGGTCGTCGAGGACGAGGGTGACCACGCCGTCCCGGTCCTGCTCCCAGCGGATGGTGGTGGTGTCGCTCATGGGTTCAAGGTCTCCAGGTCTACCGGGGGGAGAGGGGGATCAGACGCGCTCGACGATGGTGGCGACGCCCATGCCGCCGCCCACGCACAAGGTGATCAGGCCGTAGCGCAGGTCGCGCCGCTCCAGCTCGTCGACGACGGTGCCGAGCAGCATCGCGCCGGTCGCGCCGAGCGGGTGGCCGAGCGCGATCGCGCCGCCGTTGACGTTCACCTGGTCGTGCCGGAAGCCGAGTTCGCCGATGAAGCGCAGGGCGACCGCCGCGAAGGCCTCGTTGATCTCGACCAGGTCGATGTCGGCGGCGGTGAGCCCGGCCTTGGCGAGGGCCTTGCGGGTGGCCGGGGCGGGGCCGGTCAGCATGATGGTCGGCTCGGAGCCGGACACGGCCGCGGAGACGATCCGGGCCCGCGGGCGCAGCCCGTACCGCTCGCCGACCTCGCGGTTGCCGATCGCGACGAGGGCGGCGCCGTCCACGATGCCGGAGGAGTTGCCCGCGTGGTGGACGTGGTCGATGGCCTCCACCCAGTGGTACTTCTGCAGGGCGACGGCGTCGAAGCCGCCGGCCTCGCCGATCGCGGCGAAGGAGGGCTTGAGGCCGGCCAGGGTCTCGACGGTGGTGCCGGGGCGGATGAACTCGTCGCGCTCCAGCACGACCAGGCCGTTGCGGTCGCGCACCGGGACGACCGAGCGGTCGAACAGGCCGTCCGCCTGCGCCTTGGCGGCGCGCGCCTGGGACTCGGCGGCGAAGGCGTCCACGTCGGTGCGGGAGAAGCCCCCGATGGTGGCGATGAGGTCGGCGCCGATGCCCTGCGGGGCGAAGTTGGTCTCGTACGAGGTCATCGGGTCGGCGAACCAGGCGCCACCGTCCGAGGCCATCTTGACCCGGGACATCGACTCCACGCCGCCCGCCAGGATCAGGTCCTCCCAGCCCGAACGGACCTTGGCGGCGGCCAGGTTGACGGCCTCCAGACCCGAGGCGCAGAAGCGGTTCTCCTGGACGCCGGCCACCGTGTCGGGCAGGCCGGCCGCGATGGCGGCGATCCGGGCGATGTCGGAGCCCTGGTCGCCGATCGGGCTGACCACGCCGAGCACGATGTCGTCGATCGCCGCCGGGTCCAGCTCGGGGTAGCGCCGGCGGATCTCGTGGATCAGGCCGACGACCAGGTCGATCGGCTTGGTGCCGTGCAGCGAGCCGGTGGCCTTGCCGCGGCCGCGCGGGGTGCGGATCGCGTCGTAGACGTACGCTTCGGTGGTCACGATGGGGATGCCTTTCGGGGCGGGGCCTGGCGGAGCGGAGCGGGGTTGGCGGGGCGGAACGAAGTGGGCCGGAGCGGAGCGGGGTTGACTGAACGGGGCGGGACGGGGCGGAGCGGGCTCGGCGGAGGGGTCAGCCGAGGATGGAGCGGCCGACGATCTCCTTCATGATCTCGGTGGTGCCGCCGTAGATCGTCTGGATGCGACCGTCGGTGAACGCCCGGGCGACCGGGAACTCGCTCATGTACCCGTAACCGCCGTGGAGTTGGAGGCAGCGGTCGGCCGTGCGCTTCTGCAGTTCGGTGGCCCACCACTTGGCCATCGAGGCGTCCGCCGGGGTGAGCGCGTAGCGGTTGTGCTCGGTGATGCAGCGGTCGACGAAGGTCCGGGTGATCGCGCACTCGGTGGCCAGTTCGGCGATCTCGAAGCGCACGTGCTGGAGCTTGGCCAGCGGCCGCCCGAAGGCCTCGCGCTGCTTGACGTAGTCGGTGGTGATCTCGACCAGGTACTCGGCACCGGCGATCGCCGCGGCGGCGATGGTGAGCCGCTCCTGGGCGAGGTTCTGCATCAGGTGGACGAAGCCGCCGTTGAGCTCACCGAGCAGGTTCTCCTTCGGCACCCGGACGTCCTCGAAGAACAACTCGGCGGTGTCCTGGGCCTTCTGGCCGATCTTGTCGAGGTTGCGGCCGCGCTCGAACCCGGGCGTCCCGCGCTCGACCACCAGCAGGCTCAGCCCGTGCGCACCGCCCTCCGGCGTGGTCCGGGCGACCACGACGACCAGGTCGGCCAGGATGCCGTTGGAGATGAAGGTCTTGGCACCGTTCAGCACGAAGTGGTCGCCCCGGTCCACCGCCTGGGTGCGGATGCCCTGGAGGTCGGAACCGGTGCCGGGCTCGGTCATCGCGATCGCGGTGATCAGCTCACCGCTGCAGAAGCCGGGCAGCCAGCGCCGCTTCTGCTCCTCGGTGGCGAGCGAGGTGAGGTACGGGCCGATGATGTCATTGTGCAACCCGATCGCCAGCCCCGACGCACCGGCCCGGGCGAACTCCTCGGCCACCACGGCGGCGTAGCGGAAGTCGGGGGCGCCGCCGCCACCGAACTCCTCGGGCACCGCGATGCCCAGCAGGCCCTGCCGGCCCGCCGCCAACCAGACCGAGCGGTCGACGATGCCCGCCTTCTCCCAGCGGTCGTAGTGCGGCAGCACCTCCTTGGCGAGGAAGGCCTTCACGGTGGCCCGGAAGTCCTCGTGCTGCTCGGTGAAGATCTCGCGCTGCAACGCTACTCCCCTTGTTCGGTCGCGGAGTTGAGAGGTTCGGTGGTGGCGGCCGGCGGGTGGAGCGCCGGCAGGCCCCAGTCCCGGGCCACCTCCGCGGTGTCCGCGCCCGGGCGGGCCGGCGGGCGGCGCAGCGCCCCGGGGGTGACGGAGAACCGCGGGGCGGGGGCGGGTTGGGTGACGCCACCCGCCTCGACGTAGGTACCGCGCGCCAACAGGTGCTCCTCGGCAGCAGCCTGACGCATCGTCAGCACCGGCTCCACACAGGCGTCGGAGCCCGCGAAGACGGCCTCCCACTCGGCCCTGGTCCGAGTGGCGAAGCGGGCGGCGATCAGGGCCCGCAGTTCGGGCCAGCGGGCGAGGTCGTACTGGCCGGGCGCGTCCGGGCCGAGCTCCAGCAGGCGGGCGAACTCCGCGTAGAACCGCGGCTCCAGGGCGCCCACCGCGAGGTGCCCGCCGTCGGCGGCCCGGTAGAGCGCGTAGAACGGGGCGCCGCCGTCCAGCAGGTTGACGCCCCGGCGGTCCTGCCAGTGGCCGGCCGCGAGCAGGCCCCAGAGCATGCTGCCCAGGTGCGCCGCGCCGTCCACGATCGCGGCGTCCACCACCTGCCCGGCACCGGTGGCTCGGGCGTGGTGCAGCCCGGCGAGCAGCCCGACCACCAGGTAGAGCGAGCCGCCCGCGTAGTCGCCGAGCAGGTTCGCCGGGATCCCGGGCGGCGCCTCGGCCCCGCCCTCCGCGGCGACCAGCCCGAGCACCCCGGCCACCGCCGCGTACCCGAGGTCGTGCCCGGCGGTGGCGGCCCGCGGACCGTGCTGGCCCCACCCGGTCATCCGCCCGTACACCAGGGCCGGATTGCGCGCCAGGCACGCCCCGGGGCCCACCCCGAGCCGCTCCGCCACCCCCGGCCGGTAGCCCTCGATCAGCAGGTCGGCCCGCTCGACCAGGTCCAGCACCAGGCCGGGCCCCTCCGGCGACTTGAGGTCCACCAGCACCGACCGCTTGTTCCGGTTGGTCAGGTCGTACGCCGGGTCCGTCCCGAGCGGCGAGGGCTCCGGGCGGTCCACCCGCACCACGTCCGCCCCGAGGTCGCCCAACAGCATGGCCGCGAACGGCCCCGGCCCGATCCCGGCGAGCTCGACCACCCGCACCCCTGCCAACGGGCCGGAGCCGGCGGCCGTACTGGTTGTGTCACGCACTGGCTGCAGACCCTCCGGGGTTTGACAGTAAAGCTGTAACACTCGCGATGATAGGGAAGCGACCGGCCGGTAACAAGCCCTCGCCCCTGCGGCCGTGTCGCCGATTCCCCGCCAATTCCCCCTGACGAAACCTTGATGGAGCCGATCACGCCCGGTGCAACCGACGGCACGGAGGGTGCGTCGGTGTACTGACGGAGCCGACCTGTACGGTCGTCATGCCGAAGGGGGTGTGCGAACCCCCGCCGACCAGGGGAGGAACACGCAGACATGGGCAGCCCGTACTTCACCACCGGACCGGTCGCCCCGGCCACGGACCCGATGCCGAGCACGACGGCCAGGAAGTCGCCGTACGCGAACCCGGCGGCCCCGGGCGACGGCGGCAACACCGTGCCCCCTTTCCCGCTCATCCCCCCGGGCAAGCCGACCACCCAACTGGACACCCCGTACGAGCTCACCGCCTCCGCCGGACTGGCCCGCCAGATCGCCACCGACCTCGACGGCGCCAACAGCAAGGCCGGGCCCGGCGCGCACAGCCTCACCGAGTACGCGAGCACCGCGTCGACCAAGATCCGCGGCTTCTCCTTCGGCGGCGCCCTCACCGGCAGCACCGAACGGTGGCTGCAGCAGTGCAAGACCTTGCACGACAAGGTCACCGGTGCCGCCAACAGCCTCGACCGGACCCGCGAGTACTACCACGGCAACGAGATCACCACCGTCGCCGACCTCCGCGCGGCCCGCTAGAAAGGCAGGGGGAACAGAGAGATGGTGTCCTTCAAGGAACTTCACGAGGCCGAGTTCTCCGCGGTCTCCGACGCCGCCGAGGCATGGGCCGGGGTCGCCAAGGCCCTCACCGCCTTGGACGGCCGGGTCACCAAGGACCTCACCAGCACCCCGCAGCGGGCCGGCTGGAAGGGCGCGGCCGCTGACGAGGCGACCAAGGTGATGCAGGGCATCGACGGCGACTTCAAGCAGGCCTCGGCCGTCGCCACCGCCCTCGCCGCGATCATGAAGACCGCCGCCGAGGACTTCGCCGCCGCCCGCCGCGACCTCGACACGGCACTCCACGACGCCCAGACGCAGGACCTGACGGTGTCGGCCGACGGCACCGTCAGTTGGACGCTGCCGAAAGAGGCGAGGAACGATCCGGACAGCAGGCTGCTGGCCCAGGACCTGGACGCCAAGGCCAAGGCCATCTCGGCCCGCCTGACCAAGGCCGTCCAGAAGGCCACCGCCGCCGACCAGCGGGCCTCGGTCGACCTCCAGGCCGACATCGGCACCAGCACCACCGCCTTCAACCCCACCCCCGGCGGCAGCGGCCCGGTCGCCGATGCCAAGCGCGCGACCGACCTGATGTCCAAGGGCGGCAGCCTCTCCGACGACCAGCTCAAGCAGTTGCAGGCCCTGATGGCCGCCAACGCGGAGAACAAGGACTTTTCCACCACCCTGCTCAACGGCCTCAACTACGGCGGCAAGACCGGCCCGGAAGCCCTCCTGGGGTACAGCAAGGCCTACGGCGGCCTCGCCCACGGCAACCACAACGCCAAGGGCTACCAGGACGTCTACGGCAACCTGTCGGTGGTCCTCGCCACCGCCACCCGTGACGGCGGCATGGGCAAGGGATGGGAGGACGGCCTGCTCGCGGCCGCCCGCCGCCCGGGCGGCTCGGCAGCGGGCTGGAACGACAACTACCCGGCACTGACGGCGCTGATGGGAGCAGGCGGCAGGTACGACAAGGCCTTCCTGGTGAAGGTGAGCGACGACCTGGTCGACTACGAGCGCAACAGCAAGACCAAGGGCAGTGACCTATGGGGGCCGAACTGGTCCGCCAGGGAAGGCGATCCACTGGGCCCCCTGATGAAGCAGCTGAGGACCGACCCGGCGGCGGCCGGGGAGTTCCTCGACCCGGGCCGCAACAAGAACCTCACCTACCTGCTCAAGGACCGCGCGTGGCCCGATGCCGACCTGGAGGGCAAGCTGTCCGCCGACGAGCTGCGCAACAGCTCCCACGGACTGTTCGGCCAGGTGCTGGAAGCGGCTACGACCGGCCGCGAACCCGGCAGCCCGCAGCCGCCGGTACGACTGCACGACGCGACGATGACGCGGATCATGGACTCCGCGCTCTCGACGCTCGGTGGCGACAGAGCCGGCCACGAGAACGACCTGTCCCCCGCCCTTCGCCGGCCGCTGGCCGACATGGTCAGTGACTACGTGGCGGACACCCACGACATCCTCAGCAAGGACCTCCCCGGCCCGTCCCAGCCCGGAGGACTGAACGCCACCCGGGAACAGCTCCTCCGGGTGATCCGCGGCACCGCCGAGGACCCCGACTCGTACGCCCTGATCCACCTGGCCGAGACCCACGAGGTGGCTCGACGGATGGCCGAGTACGGACCGGAGGCGTTCAAGGACGTCAACGGCCGACCGGATCCGAGGTTCGAGAGCTTCGTGAACGAAGCCGGAAAGGCCTTCGGCGCGCTCGACGCCGTTCAGGCGGACACCATCTCGGACCACAAGTCCGACGAGCAGTTCAAGGTCAACTGGAAAGCCAAGATGGACTACCACTACGTCGGCACGCTCGCCAACATGCTGCCGGGCAAGGACTGGCTGCCGGTCGGGGACATCGCCCAGCGGTACGTCGACGTCGCCACCTCCGAGTGGGCGAACAAGGTCAACGCGGCGCTCGACACCAAGGCGCAGGGTGACCTCAGCAGCCTCTACACCACCGGGCAGTCGCAGATGCAGGTCATGCTCAAGCAGAAGGCCGATGACTTGGGTGTGCCGGGTCGTGATGTCCTGCTCGCCCAACTGACCGACTCGGCCAACATCCACTACTACACGTCGATCACCCAGGCCCACAACGCCGCCTTCGGGAAGGGCTGATCCCGTGACGACAGGACAGCACGGGACTGGCGGCAGGCCGGACGGCAGTGGCGACGCAACCCCGGACCGGCGCGGGTTCACCACCTGGCCGCTCCGAGTCCGGGCGGCGGTCGCCGTCACGGGGGTGGCGGCGGTGGTGGCCGGTGCGGGGGCGTTCCTCGCGAACAACCTGAGCAATGCCTTCGGGCCGGACAGCGTGTGCGGTGGTGCCGTGAGTGCCGACGCGCTCACCGCCGCACTCGGATCGGGCAGGGTCGGCGAGCACACGTACGGCAACGGGCAGCTGCGCAACGGCACCGCGTTCTGCGTGGCAACGGTGAGTCGTGGAATCTTCGGGAGCGACCGGTCCGTCACGGTGGAACTCCGCGAGAACACCGGCCTCTCCGCCCTCACGGACGACTCGGAAGCCCGGCTGTTCGCCGCTTCGGCCAACGGAGGTGCGGCCGGCGCGGCCTCCGACCACCGGGCGTGGGCACTGCTCCCCGAGGGTTGCGGCAGCGGGCTGCGGGTCACGGTCAGTTCGAGTGGCGACGACGGACGCGGGGCCCGAAACCTCGCAGAGCTCTCCGTGACGGTGGCCAATCGGATCGCGGGCCAGCGAACCTGCGGATCGACGCCGATGCCGGCACCGCACGTCCTGTCGGAGGCCGGAACGGACCACGACCTCAACCTCGACGCCGTCTGTGGCCTGCCCGGGTTCACCCTGCCCGACGTGCCGGGGAACCACGGTCTCCGGGAGACGGCGACCACCGCCACCGACCCCCTGTGGGCCTGCCGCATCCACACGGACGCGAACCCCGGCCCCTCCGTCTCCCTCACCATCGGCACCGAGCCGCGACTCCTGACCTCGACCGCCCCGAAGGACGAACCGGGGCTCGGCCGGGCCCGCTGGGTCGGACCGGACGAGATGGTGACGTCCTGCCAGGGCAAGTCCACCGTCTTCCGGTTGAGCTGGGACGGTGCCCAGAAGCTCATCCCCAACGGCGACGAGACCTGGAAGCAGTTCCTCGTCGCCGGGGGCAAGGCGATCGGGTGTGAGCCGATCCTGTAGGAAATGGACGGGCGGGTGTGGGCGTAATGGTCTATCGTGCCATCGGACCATTACGCACCACAGGGGGAGCCTCCATGACCACCACTGATCTGCCCGCCGATGCCCGCACGGTCGTCGCCGTGTCCGAGCGGCTGGTGTTGAGCCGGCCGCAGGAGGGGGACGCGGAGGCGATGTTCGCGATCCACGGGGATCCGGAGACCAACCGGTACAACCCGGACGGGCCGCAGCGGGACCTCGGGGCGGCACGGGAGCAGTTGGCCGGCTTCATCGCGGACTGGCCGCGGGACGGGGTGGGGTACTGCATGGTGGCGACCCGGGAGGAGCCGGGGGTGGTGATCGGGGTCGCCGGGCTGTTCCTGCACTCGCTGGACGGGGAGCCGGTGTTCAACCTGTACTACCGGTTCCGGCCGTCGGCGTGGGGCAAGGGGTACGCGGCGGAGGCGTGCCGGGCGGCGATGGCGGAGGCGCTGCCGCGGTTCCCCGGGATTCCGGTGACGGCGCTGATCAGGGCGGACAACCTGCCGTCGCGCCGGCTGGCCGAGCGGCTCGGGCTGGTGCCGGACCCGGACGGGCGGGTCGACCAGGAGGACCGGCTGATCCACCGGATGGCGTAGGGAGGGCCCGAAGATCCCCCGCCGGGGGGAGGGGGATCGCACCCCGGGCCGAGGCCGCGGCCCGGGGTGGGGCGGCAGCGTAGGGGCATGAGGCGCAAGGAAGACGTGGTGCGGGGGGCGGCGGCCGGGATCGCGATGGCCGCCACGGTGCCCTATCTGACGCTGAAACTGCTGTGGCTGTCCGGCTCCCACGTGGGCGCGCGCGACGCGAAGGCGCTGGACGGGCTGTGGACGCTCAACCTCCTCACCTTCGGCATGGAGGTGGTCGCGCTGCTGCTCGCGCTCGCCTTCGTCCGGCCGTGGGGGCGGCGGGCCCCGGCCGCGCTGGTGGCGTTCCCGATGTGGGTGGCGACCGGCCTGCTGGGGACGATCCTGGTGGTCGTCCCGCTGGACCTGCTCGGCTCGCTGGTGTTCGGGGCGAAGCACCGCACGGCGGCGCAGCAGGCCGACGACGGCCTGGCGGGGTGGGTGTACGCCGTGGTCTACGGGGGCTTCGGGGTGCAGGGCGCCGCCCTGTTCACCGCATTCGCGCTGTACGCCCGCCGACGCTGGACGGGCCTGCTCCACGACCGGATCGGCGACCTGCCCGACTCCCCCACCCGCAACGTGCAGCGGGCCTTCGCCGCGGTGGCCGCGCTGGTCGCGCTGGGGGTGGCGACGGCCCGGGCGTACTGGGCGGCGGGCGGGACGGTGGGACTGCCGCTGCGGATGGCCGAGGAGTACGACCGGTCGATGGCGACGATGGACGCGGCCACCGCCGTGACCGCCGTCGCCGCGGCCCTGGCCCTGCTGGTGCTGGTCTTCCGGATCGGGCCGCGGCGGCGGCTGCGGGTGCCGCTGCTGGTGGCCTGGACCGGCGCGGGTTCGCTGTTCGGCTGGGGCGGCTTCCTGCTGGTGGCGTTCGGGACCTCGACGACGGTACCGGACCTGCCGCGGGCCGTACCGGGGTTCATGGCCCTGGTGGAGGCCGGGCAGTTCACGGCCGGGGCCCTGATGCTGGCCGCGGGCGCGGTGGCCCTGACCGAACGGGGGGCCGCGCCCGGCCGGGGAGCCGGACCCGACGGCACTGACGGCCCCGACGGCCCCGACGGCACTGACGACCCCGGCGGCGCTGACGTAAAGTCGCCCGGGTGAGCACGGGGAGCGGGGGCGGCCGGATCCGGCGGGCGGGCGAGGTGTTGTTCGGACGGCGGGCCCGACTGCGCTGGGTGCACCTGGTGCTGGGCGGCGCGCTGCTGATGCCCTACTACCTGTTGTCGACGGTGGGGCTCGGGGCGCTCAACCCGAACCAGGGCCATGCCCGCCAACTGCTTTTGCAGATGCTGTCGTTGTTCACCTCGCTGCCGATGGCCGCGGTGACCGCGCTGGTGCCGACCGTCCGGGGGCTGGAGGGCGCGGCCGCCCGGGCGCTGTGCGCGGTGGCCCGGCCGGAGGAACTGGCCACCGGGCCGTCCCGGTCCTGGGCCGCCCGGTGGCGGACCGCCGCGTTCTTCGTGCTGCACCTGTTCACCGGCGGGGTGGTCGCCGGGATGACGCTGGCCGGGGCGCCCTTCGCGGTGGTGCTGATGTTCGGCCTCATCGGGTCCGAGGATCTCTCCGGCTACTGGACGGACCGCTTCCCCGGCTGGATGCTCACCGGCCCCGCACTCGGCCTGGCCGTTCTGCTCCTGATCGTCGTCAGCAACGCCGGCTGCGGTGCGCTGCTGGCCCGTTGGGCGCCCAGGCTGCTCGGCCCCACCCCGGAGGAGCGGCTGGCCGCCGCCGAACGGCGCGCCACTGTGCTCGCCCAGCGCAACCGGCTGGCCCGGGAACTGCACGACTCGGTCGGGCACGCGCTCAGCGCGGTCGGCATCCAGGCCTCGGCCGCCGCCCGGGTGCTGCGCACCGACCCGGACTTCGCCGCGGAGGCGCTGCGCGCGATCGAGGAGACCGCGCGCGGGGCCGTCGCCGAACTGGACACCGTGCTGGGGCTGTTGCGCGAGGAGGAGGACGGCGGCACCGCACCGGCCGGGCCCACGCTGGCCGGGCTGGACGACCTGCTGCGCCAACTCGCCCGCACCGGCGTGACGGTGGACGCCGAGCTGGCGCCCGGCCTGGGCGCACTGCCCGTCGGGGTCTCCCGCGAGGCGTACCGGATCGTCCAGGAGGGCCTGACCAATGTGCTCCGGCACGCCGGGCCCGCCCCGGCGGGACTGCGGGTCGCAGTGGACGCGGGCCGACTGGAGATCGAACTGACCAACCCGCTCGGCGCGGCCCGCCCGAGCCGCCCCGGCGGCGGGCGCGGGCTGCGCGGGATCGGGGAACGGGCGGCGGCCCTGCGCGGCGGGAGCGCCGTCGGGCCGAGCGAGGACGGGACGACGTGGCGGTTGGCCGTATGGCTGCCGCTGGGAGGGACTGGGGGATGAACGACGGCAACGGCGCGGGGGGCGGCACGGGCGACGGCGCGGCGGGCGGCACGGAGGGCGGGCCCATCCGTGTGGTGATCGCGGACGACGAGCGCCTGGTCCGGATGGGCCTGCGGGTGGTGATCGACGCCGAACCGGACCTCTCCGTGGTCGGCGAGGCCGCCGACGGCGCCGAGGTCGTACCACTGGTGCGCGAACTGCGCCCGGACGTGGTGCTGATGGACGTCCGGATGCCCGGCATCGACGGGATCCGGGCCACCGAGCAGCTGGTCCGCGGGATGGCCGAGCCGCCGCGGATCCTGGTGGTCACCACCTTCGAGCACGACGACCACGTGTACGACGCGCTGCGCGCGGGCGCGGCCGGCTTCCTGTTGAAGCGGGCCCGGGCCGAGGAGATGGTGCAGGCGGTGCGACTGGTCGCACGCGGTGACTCGCTGCTGTTCCCGGCGGCGGTGCGCGAACTCGCGCTGCGGCACCGCGCGGAGGGCTGCCGGGAGGCCGCCGCGGACCGGGGGCCGATCGGGCGGCTGACCGAACGGGAGGGCCAGGTGCTGCGGTTGATGGCCACCGGACTCAACAACGCGGAGATCGCGCGGCAGTTGGTGGTGAGCCAGGAGACGGTGAAGACCCACGTCGGCAGCGTGCTGGCCAAGCTGGGCGCCCGGGACCGCACCCAGGCCGTGATCGCGGCCTACGAGTCGGGCTTCGTCCTGCCGGGGTGACCGAAGGGGGGTCCGCGGCGGATCGGCGACGGTTCAGCGACGGATCGGCGGCGGAAGTTCGTACACAAGTTCCCTCGATGGGTACCACCGAGTAGAGTGCGATCTTCCCCTCCGAACGTCCGATACCTCCCGTATCGCCTGGAACGAACTGGTGGCCGCATGACCGTCCGGACCCGTCCCGCGCTGTGGTGGCGCATGGGCATCGTGCTCTCGGCCGGCCTCGGCCTGACCCTCGGGGACGCGTCGCTGGTGTACTTCACCGTGCAGAGCAACGTCATCGTGCTCGGCTACTTCATCGGCGCGGTGTACTGGATGCTCCAGCGCGACACCGTGGACGCGCCCGCCCCCCGGCTGCGCGGGGCCGCCACGCTGTACATCCTGATCACCGGACTGGTCTCGCACGTCCTGCTCCAGCACGGCGCCAGCCCGCTGCCCGGACTGGTCGAGGGGCCGGACCGGCTGGCGCACTGGTCCTCCTTCTTCCTGCACTACGTCACGCCGGTGATGGTGCTGGTCGACTGGGTGGCATTGAAGCCGCGCAACGCGTCGGCCTGGAAGAACCTCCCGCTCTGGCTGGCCTTCCCGCTCGGCTACGCGGCGATCGTGCTCGCCCGCAACGCGCTGTTCGCCGACTTCCCGAGGCCCTACCCGTACTTCTTCTTCGACCCGACGACCAAGGGCTACGGCTACGTCTGGGGCCAGATAGCCCAGCTGACGGTCGAGTTCATCGTGCTCGGCGCGGCCGTCGTCGGGCTGGACCGGCTGGGCACCCTGGTCGCGGGCAGGTGGAAGCGGGAAGAGGCGCAGGAGTAGGAGAGGCGGACGCGGCCGGCCTCGGATCCGCCACGACGGATTTCCACCCGCCGTCAAAAGGGTTTGCCGTCCATCCCTCCCGAGGTGGTTCGACCGGGCAGGCGAGTGGGCCCGGAGGAGGGGGCGGGAGCGACGCGTCGGATGACGACCGGGCCGCGCGGGCGACCGTAGCGTCGTGGGGACGGTGGCGGAGGGGTTCCGCGGGGGAGGCCGGACACTCGGCGGAGGCCGAACATGAAGCAGAGTCGGCGGGGGTCGAACATCGAGCAGGGTCGGCGGGGGCCGAGGACGAGGTACCGGAAGGTCGGCAGGGCGGCGGCCACCACCACGGCACTGGCGACGGCACTGGTGCTAGCCACGGCGATCGGGCCGGTGGCGGCGGGGACGGCGGCCGCCGCCGAGGGACGGCCGGGGAGTCCGCCGACCGGCGTCTGGCGGATGGACGGCTACGGCACGGTGGTCGCCGTCGACGGGGGCAAGCTGACCACCTACGACGTGACCGCGCACAGCTGCGTGCCCGGCTGGATCACCGCGACGCAGGCCGGCCCGCCGGGACCGGACGGCACCGTCCGCTACGTCGTGGGCAGCAACGCGGTGACCCTCACCCCGAAGGGCCGTGACCGGCTGGTCGACCGCGAGGAGGGCGGGGTCGGCACCAAGGACCTGTACCGGCTCCCCGCCCTGCCGGCGCTGTGCGCCACCCCCGCACCGAACGACCCGCTCGCGGTCTTCGACCGGTTCTGGGAGGACTTCGAGGAGAACTACCCCTTCTTCGCGGCCAAGGGGATCGACTGGCACGCCGTCCGGGACGAGCAGCGGCGACGGATCACGCCGACGACGACCACCGACCAGTTGCAGGAGGTGTTCGTCGACATGCTGCGGCCGCTCGGCGACGCCCACACCGGGCTGGCACGGATCGTCGACGGGCAGCCGACAGGGGTGTTCGGCGGGCGGCGGCCCGGCTCGACGGTGCGCACCAAGGAGCTGACCACCCGGGCCGGGGAGGCCGTCGCCGCCCAGCTCACCGGGCCGGAGCAGCTCTTCGCCGGCGGGAAGCTCGGCGTGGGCCGGCTTCCCGACGACGTCGGCTACCTGCGGGTGGGCAGCTTCGACGGCTACACCGGCGGCGACTACCGCAGCCAGGTCGCCGAGCTGGACAGGGCGCTGGACGCCCTGCTCGCCGACCCGGACGGGCTCACCGGGCTGGTGCTCGACGTCCGGCTGAA
Organism: Kitasatospora sp. NPDC059827; assembly: GCF_042731675.1. Taxonomy (NCBI): domain Bacteria; kingdom Bacillati; phylum Actinomycetota; class Actinomycetes; order Kitasatosporales; family Streptomycetaceae; genus Kitasatospora; species Kitasatospora sp. NPDC059827. The sequence goes on from NZ_JBHWIV010000038.1 coordinate 46,431, forward strand.
CGGCGGCGGCTCGGACGCGCTCGGGCTGCACATCGCCGCCCGGCTCACCGACCGCCCGTACCTCGCCTACCGGAAGGTGGCGCGGAACGACCCGGCCGACCCGACGAAGTTCACCCGGCCCGTGCCCGTCCCCGTGGAGCCCTCGGACGGCGAGCACTTCACCGGGCCGGTGGCCCTGCTCACCTCCTCGATCTCGGCCAGCGCGGCGGAGACCTTCACCCAGGCGCTGATGGGCCGCTCCCCGCACGTGACCCGGATCGGCGAGAACACCCAGGGCGTCTACTCGGACGTCCTGATCAAGCCGCTCTCGCCGGACTTCGCGGTCGTCCTGCCGAACGAGGAGTACCTCACCCGCAGTGGCAGCACCTTCGACGGCCCGGGCATCGCGCCGGACCTCCGGACCCCGGTGTACAGCCCCGAGGAGCTGGCCGCGCTCAAGGACTCCGCCCTGAGCGCGGCCCGCCGGGTGCTCGCCGAGGACGCCCAGGACGCCCGGAGTCACCAGCGCGACCAGGGCCCCCTGCGGCAGCGGTAGCAGGAGCCGCTACATCGGATCCACCGCCCTCAGTTCGCCGTCCAGCTCCAGCCACCTGGTCAGGCCCAGGCCGCGCAGGAAGGGCAGGTCGTGGCTGACCACGATCAGCGCGCCCCGGTAGGCGGCCAGCGCCTGGGTGAGCTGGTGGACGCTGGCGAGGTCCAGGTTGTTGGTCGGCTCGTCGAGCAGCAGCAGCTGCGGCGGCGGGTCGGCCAGCAGCAGGGCGGCCAGCGTCGCCCGGAAGCGTTCGCCGCCGGACAGCGTGCCGACCGGCTGCTCGGCCCGGGCGCCCCGGAACAGGAAGCGGGCCAGCCGGGCGCGGATCGCGTTGTCCCCGGCGGCGGGCGCGAACCGCTTGACGTTCTCCACGACGGTGAGTGCGTCGTCCAGCAGGTCGAGCCGCTGCGGCAGGTGGCGCAGCCCCTCCGGGGTGGTGATCTGCCCCTCCAGCGGGGAGAGTTCGCCCGCGATGGTGCGCAGCAGCGTGGTCTTGCCGGAGCCGTTGCGCCCGACCAGGGCGATCCGCTCGGGGCCGCGCAGGTCGAGGTCGACGGTGGCACCGAAGGGCAGCCGGACCTTCTGCAGGGTGAGTGCGGTGCGCCCGGCCGGCACCTCGGTGCGCGGCAGGTCGATCCGGATCTCGGCGTCGTCGCGCACCGCCTCCTCGGCGGCGGTCAGCCGCGCCCTGGCCTCCTCCAGGCGTTCGGCGTGCATGCCGGTGAGCCGGCCGGCCGTCTCCTGGCCCTTGCGTTTGAGCATCCCGGCGAAGATGTGCGGGTCGTTGCGGGTGACCGCGCGCTTCTTGCCGTAGCTGGCGCTGCGGTCCAGCCTGGTGCGGGCCTCGGCCAAGTCCCGCTTCTGGCGCTGGACGTCGGCCTCGGCGTTGCGCAGCAGCCGCTCGGCCGTCTCCTGCTGGGCGGCGAGGGTGCGCTCGTAGTCGTCGTAGTTGCCGCCGTACCACGTCACCCCGCCGTCCCGGAGGTCGGCGATCTGGTCGACGTGCCGGAGCAGTTCGCGGTCGTGGCTGACGATCACCATGGCGCCCTGCCAGCCGGCCACCGTCTCGTAGAGCCGCTCGCGGGCGGCCCGGTCGAGGTTGTTGGTGGGCTCGTCCAGCAGCAGCACGTCGGGGCGGCTCAGCAGCAGGGCGGCCAGTCGCAGCAACACCGCCTCGCCGCCGGAGAGTTCGCCGGTGGTGCGGTCGAGGCCGAGGCGGCGCAGGCCGAGCTTGTCGAGGGTGGCGCGGGCGCGCTCCTCGACGTCCCAGTCGTCGCCGACGGCGTCGAAGTGCCGCTGGTCGGTGTCGCCCGACTCGATGGCGTGCAGGGCCTCGCGGGCGGCCCGGATGCCGAGCGCCTCGTCGACCCGCAGGCCGGTGTCGAGGGTGAGGCCCTGCGGCAGGTGGCCGAGTTCGCCCTCGACCCGGACGGTGCCGCCGGTGGGGGTGAGTTCGCCGGCGATCAGCCGCAGCAGGGTCGACTTGCCGACCCCGTTGAGGCCGATGAGTCCGGTGCGGCCGGGGCCGACGGCGAGGTGGAAGCCGTCCAGGACGGACTTGCCGTCGGGCCACTCGAACGCGAGGTCGGTGCAGAGGACGGCGGTGGTGGGTTGTGCCATGCAAGGCCTCCCGGGTGGTTGCTGAAGGGGTGACGAGCAACACGGGGAGACACCGCAGGTGCGGAACCGGGACGGCCGGAGGGCAGGACGGCGCGATGACGCGCCACGGGCCGTGACTGAGGTCGCACACTCGCACACCACGCGGCAAGGGCTACAGCAACAGCTACAGCTATGACTACGGCTGCAGTTCCGGCTGCGGCGACAACTGCGGCCGTGAGAACGACAGCGGCAGCGGGGCCTGCGTGGCGGGGGCGGTGTCCCTGGACCTCAGTAGAGCAACGGCCTTCTCCTTGTCTGGCGGATGACGCGAACCACGCTAGGCACGCCGGCGAACGGTCGCAACCGGTTTTCCGGGCCGCCCGCGAGCCGGGCCGAACGCGGCCCCGTGCCGATCCGGTGCCGATCCGGTGACGGCCTCGTACCGGCCGGGGGCGCCTGTAAGGAGTTCCTTATCCGCATGGCAGACTCCTCACCTGCCATACCTGCGGCCCTGGTCGGCCGTACCCGAGGACCGGGCCGTATGGCGGTAGTCAACAGGGGGATTTGAACTCATGTCACCGATATCCAGGCCGAGCCGTGCCGTCCTCGGCGCCACCGTCGCCGCGCTCACCATGGTGGTCGCCAGCGGCTGCGGCCCGGACAACAGCGACCCGGCCGGCGCCCAGACCTCCGCGCCGTCGGTCGCGGCCAGTGCCTCCGGGAAGCCGGGCGCGGCTCCGATCAAGCTGCCGACGGTCGAAGAGCTGAAGACCTGGAAGCTCGACGACTGGGACAAGTGGGCCCAGGCCAACGTGATCACCCCGGCGGCCAAGGGCTACTGGACCCTGCAGAAGCTGCTGAACGCCAAGCCGAAGCCGCTGCCGCAGGCGCCGGCCCAGCCCACCGGGCAGCCGACCGCCCAGCCGACGAGCGCGGCCCCGGCCCAGCCCACCGCCGCCCAGCCGCCGACCGGCCCGGACCAGCTGCCCTCGGTCGTCGCCGCCAAGCCCGTGGCGCACCCCTTCCCGAAGAACATGCACGTCAACGGCAAGATCTTCTTCAAGGACGGCAGCGAGGACTACGTCTGCTCCGGCACCGTCGTCTCCGACCCGGCCAACCCGGGCAAGAGCAACCTGGTGTGGACCGCGAGCCACTGCCTGCACGGCGGCAAGGGCAACAAGTACTACACCGACATCACCTTCGCCCCCGCCTTCAACAGCAACGGCGTGCTGAGCAACGGCAACAAGCAGAAGTCCAAGCTGGACGACGCCGAGCCGTACGGCGAGTGGGGCGCGACCGCCGGCATGGTCTCCCCGCAGTGGACCCAGGAGGCCGACCCGGAGAAGGGCGGCCCGTGGAGCCAGTACGACTTCGGCATCATCAAGGTCACCAACCCCGACCCGAACGGCAAGTCGCTGGAGGAGACCGTCGGCGGCTCCGTGCCGCTGTGGTTCAACGCCCCGCGCGACCAGCTCGCCTCCGTCGCCAACTACGGCTTCCCGGAGGGCAAGCCCTTCGACGGCGTCGAGCTGGAGCACTGCGACGGCGGCAAGCCGGCCGCGAAGCCCGGTGACCCGAGCCGCCCGGCGATGCTGATGATCGGCTGCAACATGACCGGCGGCAGCAGCGGCGGCGGCTGGTACACCACCAAGGACGGCAAGCCGGCCCTGGTCAGCGACACCTCCGTCGGCAACGGCGCCAACACCTACGAGGCGGGCCCCTACCTGGAGGACGTCGCGGCGCACATGTTCGACTACTTCTCCAAGAAGGCCAAGTGATCGGCGGCTGAGCACCGCCCCGGTCCCGTGCGGGGCCGCGACTGCCGGAAGGCAGCCGCGGCCCCGCCGCCTTTTCCGGCTCGGGGCCCGGTCCTCCTACAATCGGCTCCATCATGAGCGCGACACTCGTAGTCAAGGACCTCGCCGCCGGCCACGGCGAACGCACCCTCTTCACCGGCCTGGACCTGGTCGTCGCCCCCGGCGACGTGATCGGCCTGGTCGGCGTGAACGGCGCCGGCAAGTCGACCCTGCTGCGGCTGCTGGCCGGGCTGGACACCCCCGAGGGCGGGTCGCTGCGGCTCAGCCCGGCCAGCGCCAACGTCGGCCACCTGCCGCAGGAGCCGGAGCGGCGCGAGGGCGAGTCGGTGCGCGACTTCCTGGCCCGGCGCACCGGTGTGGCGGCCGCCCAGGCCGAGCTGGACGAGGCCACCGAGGGCCTGGTCGAGGGCCGCCCCGGCGCCGACGACGCGTACGCGGCGAGCCTGGACCGCTGGCTGGACCTCGGCGGCGCCGACCTGGACGAGCGGGCCGAGGAGGTGGCCGACTCGCTCGGCCTCAAGGTCTCCCTCGACCTGCCGATGACGGCGCTCTCCGGCGGCCAGGCCGCCCGCGCGGGCCTGGCCTCGCTGCTGCTCTCCCGCTACGACGTGTTCCTGCTGGACGAGCCCACCAACGACCTCGACCTGGACGGCCTGGAGCGGCTGGAGGCCTTCGTCAAGGGCCTGCGCGCCGGCACCGTGCTGATCAGCCACGACCGCGAGTTCCTGGCCCGCACCGTGACCAAGGTGCTGGAGCTGGACCTGCACCAGCAGCAGGTCAACCTGTACGGCGGTGGCTACGAGGCGTACCTGGAGGAGCGGGCGGTGGCCCGCCGGCACGCCCGCGAGGAGTACGAGGACTACGCCGACACCAAGTCCTCGCTGGAGGCCCGGGCCCAGATGCAGCGCAACTGGATGGAGCACGGGGTCCGCAACGCCCGCCGCAAGGGCGGCGACAACGACAAGAACGCCAAGGCGAAGCGCACCGAGTCCACCGAGAAGCAGGCCTCCAAGGCCCGGCAGACCCAGCGGATGATCGAGCGGCTGGACGTGGTCGAGGAGCCGCGCAAGGAGTGGGAGCTGCGGATGGAGATCGCCACCGCGCCGCGCTCCGGCTCGGTGGTGGCCACCCTGCGGGCGGCCGTCGCCAAGCGCGGCGACTTCGCCTTCGGCCCGGTGGACCTGCAGATCGACTGGGCCGACCGGGTCGCGATCACCGGGGCCAACGGCGCGGGCAAGTCCACCCTGCTGGCGGCCCTGCTCGGCCGGCTCGAACTGGACTCCGGCAGTGCCGTGCTGGGCTCCGGTGTGGTGGTCGGCGAGGTCGACCAGGCGCGCGGGCTCTTCCTCGGGGGCGAGCCGCTGGCGGACGCCTTCGCGGCCGCCGTGCCGGAGCTCACCGAGGAGGAGGTACGCACCCTGCTGGCCAAGTTCGGCCTCAAGGCGGTACACGTGCTGCGCCCGGCGGGCACCCTCTCCCCCGGCGAGCGCACCCGGGCCGCGCTGGCGCTGCTGCAGGCCCGCGGGGTCAACCTGCTGGTGCTGGACGAGCCCACCAACCACCTGGACCTGCCCGCGATCGAGCAGCTGGAGTCCGCGCTCGGCTCGTACACCGGCACCCTGCTGCTGGTCACCCACGACCGGCGGATGCTGGACACGGTGGCGGTGAACCGGCGGATCGAGGTCCGGGGCGGCCGGGTGCACGAGCTCTAGGCTCCTTCGAAGCGCGGACGGCCGCTCCGGGAATTGGTCTCTACCTCTTCCCGGAGCGGCCGTCATGTGCTGTGCTGTCGGCCATGGTTGACAGCGCAGTGGCAGGGACGCCCCACCCGACCGTCCCGCTCACCCCGATGACGGTGCCGGCCCACCAGGCCGAGGCCCGCAGCAAGGCATTCCACGACGTGATGGCGCAGCGCCGGACCGTCCGCGACTACTCCACCGAACCGATCCCGGACGGGGTGGTCGAGTGGGCCGTCCGCACCGCGAGCACCGCGCCCAGCGGCGCCCACGTCCAGCCCTGGCGGTTCGTGGTGATCACCGACCCGGAGCGCAAGCGGCTGCTGCGCGAGGCGGCCGAGGCGGAGGAGCGCGAGTTCTACGGCCACCGGGCGTCCGAGGAGTGGCTGGCCGCGCTGGCGCCGATCGGCACCGACTGGCACAAGCCGTTCCTGGAGGACGCGCCGGCCGTGATCGTGGTCTTCGAGGTGCACAAGGGCCCCGACTCGCCGCGCCCGTACTACACCAAGGAGTCGGTGGGGATCGCGGTCGGACTGCTGCTGGCCTCGCTGCACCAGGCCGGGCTGGCCACGCTGACCCACACGCCGAGCCCGATGCGGTTCCTCAACGAGGTGTGCGGGCGCCCGGCGGAGGAGCGGGCCGCGTACGTGATCCCGGTCGGCTACCCCGCCGAGGGGGCGCGGGTGCCGGACCTGCGGCGCAAGGAGCTGGACGAGGTGATGGTCCGGCTCTGACGCGCCGGAGGCCGCCCCCTCCCGCCCCCTCCCGCTCCCGCCCGCCCCCGCCGGTCGGCGGGACGGGATGCGCCCCCGTCCGGATGTGGCAGGTCCGGGCCAAGGACATAATCGCCGCCATGAGCCCCGCACTGCCGCAGTCCTGCGAGCCCGTCCGGGCGGCACCCGAGGTGACCACCGGGCGGCCGCCCGAACTGCTGCGGCTGCCCGGCGGCCTCTCCCTGCACCGCCGCCGCAGCGCCCACGCACCCGCGCTGCACCGGGCCGTCCGGGCCAACCTGGAGCACCTGCGGCCCTGGCTGGACTGGGCGGCCGAGGTCCCCACCCGGGCCCGGACCGCCGAACGGACCAGGGCCGGCACCGCCGCCTGGGAGGCCGGGACGGACTTCATGTACCTCGCCGACCTGGACGAGGCCCCCGGCCGGGTGGTCGCCGCCCTCGGGCTGCACGCGCGGCTCGGCCCGGGGGCGCTGGAGATCGGCTACTGGGTCGCGGCCCGGCACGTCGGCCGCGGCATCGCCACCGCCGCGGCCGGGGCGCTGACCCGGGCCGCGCTGGCGCTGCCCGGGATCGCCCGGGTGGAGATCCGCTGCGACCGGGCGAACACCGCCAGCGCGGCCGTCCCGCGCAAGCTCGGCTACCGGCTGGACCGGGTCGCCGAGGCCGCCGTCCGGGCCCCGGGCGAGACCGGACGGCAGCTGGTCTGGGTCATGGAGCGGTGACGCCCCGGGCCCTCGGGGCGGGCGACGCCCGGGGCGCTCAGTAGCGCCCGCCCTCCGGGGCCGGCAGCGCGTCCAGCTCGGCCAGGTCGGCCGCCGAGAGCTCGACCGCGGCCGCGCCCACGTTGTCCTCCAGGTAGCGCGGCGTCTTGGTGCCCGGGATCGGGAGGACGTACCGGCCCTGCGCCAGCACCCAGGCCAGCGCGACCCGCGCCGGGGTGGTGCCGAGCCGCTCGGCGATCTCCCGGACCCTGCCGACCAGCGCCAGGTTGGCCTTGAGCGCGTCCTGCTGGAAGCGCGGCAGGCGGCGGCGGAGGTCGTCCTCGGGCAGCTCGTCGAAGGAGGAGATGCTGCCGGTCAGGAAGCCCCGGCCGAGCGGCGAGAAGGGCAGGAAGGCGATGCCCTGCTCCTCGGTGTACGGCAGCACCTCGGCCAGCACGTCCCTGGTCCACAGCGACAGCTCGGACTGCACGGAGGCCACCGGGTGCACCGCCTGGGCGCGCCGGATCTCCTCGACGCCGACCTCGGAGAGCCCGATCCGGCGGGCCTTGCCGGCCCGGACGGCCTCGGCGAGCGCGCCCCAGGTCTCCTCGATCGGGACGGCCGGGTCGACCCGGTGCAGCTGGTACAGGTCGACGTGGTCGGTGCCGAGCCGGCGCAGGCTGTCGTCGATCGAGCGGCGCACGTGCTCGGGCCGGCCGTCGCGCACGTTCGGGCCGCCGCCGCCCGGGACGATGCCCACCTTGGTGGCGAGGAAGGCGCGCTCGCGGTGCGGGCCGGCCAGGGCGGCGCCGACCACCTCCTCGTTGCTGTACGGGCCGTAGACGTCGGCGGTGTCGATCAGGGTGACGCCGAGGTCCAGGGCCTGGTGGATGACCCGGACGGACCTCTCGTCGTCCCGGCTCCGGACGTCGTAGGCGTGGGTCATCCCCATGCAGCCGAGGCCGATCACGCCGACCTCCGGGCCGCCGCTGCCGAAGAAGGCGCTGCGCATGACGGTGCTCCGTTCTGTGGTTCCGCTCGGTGGTTCCGCTGAGCCGAAGTGGATCAACGCGGCCAGCTTCCCCCTTGGAGTGCACTCAAGGTCAAGCCTTCCGAGGTCAACCCCCGGCTCCGGTAGGGTCATCCGACCGCGATCGGGCGTGAACGGGGCGCGCGCCTCCGGTTTCACCACCGGGCTCCCGCACCCGGCCGTCGGCCCGGGCGTTCGTCCCCGGACGGTCCGCCCGGGCCCGGCGGACGTCCGCCCCGCCAAACCGGCGCGCGGGGGCCCGGTCGCGGCCCCACCGCGCCACCTGGCGCCGCCGGTCCGGTCTTGGCACGGCTCGCCGCGACGGTCGACGCTCGGTCCGCGGCCGGTCGACCCGGCCCGCCGCCACGGAGGCGACCGCTGACGTCGCCCGCCTCGGGGAGGAACCCATGCCGCTCTCGCGCACCCGCACCGCCGCCCTCGCCCTCACCCTCGCCGCCGCCACCGCGCTGACCACCGCCGGCCTCGCGACCCCGGCCCAGGCCGCCGGCCACCGCACGCTCAGCCGCTTCGACGACGGCAGCTTCGAGTCCCCCAAGATCGCACCGAACACCTTCACCGAGCCGGTGGCCGGCCAGAGCATCGGCCCGTGGCTGGTCACCAGCGGCAGCGTCGACCTGATCGGCGCCGGCTTCTGGCAGGCCGCCGAGGGCGACCAGTCGGTGGACCTGAACGGTGCCGACAGCGGCACCATCGCCCAGACCTTCACCACGGTCCCCGGCGCCACCTACTCGGTGAGCTACGCACTGGCCGGCAACCCCGGCGGCGGGCCCGCCCTGCGGACCGGCCGAGTGCTGATCGACGGACAGGACTTCCAGGACTTCTCCTTCGACGTCACCGGCAAGACCCGGGCCGCCATGGGCTACGTCGGACGGCAGTTCAGTTTCGTCGCGTACAACTCCTCGACCACGCTGGCCTTCGAGAGCACCGTGCGGGGGGCCTTCGGGCCGGTGCTCGACGACGTCCAGGTGAAGGAGTGCAAGCCGTGCTGCGGCGGCTGACCGACTGACGGACCGTCACTGACCCACCGGTCTCCTTAAACCCTCCCTAAAACCTGCTCTCGGAAGGCTCCCGAACGCCGGGAAGTGCTTGACGTGCACAGCTGGTCTAGTCCAGTTTGATCCTCAGCACCGCGCTCCTCCCGCACCGGAACAGCCCCCATGCTGCCGCCCGCCCCGCGTCTCCCCCCTTCGCGGCGCGGGCGGCCCCACGCTCCGAGAGGCACCCCCATGCCCAGCGCGCCCCAGCACGCCCCCACCCGCCGCCGCCCCGCCGGCCGGACCACCCTGCTGAGCCTCGCCGCCGCCACCGCGCTCGCGGCCGGCGGCCTCGCCACCCTCGCCGGGAACGCCGGCGCCGCGGACGCGAACCTGCTCGCCAACGGCGGCTTCGAGAGCGGCACGCTCGCCCCGTGGAGCTGTTCCGCCGGCACCGGAAGCATCGTCACCTCCGGCGCCCACAGCGGAACCGACGCCCTCAAGGGGGCGGTGAGCGCGAGCGACACCGCGCAGTGCGGCCAGACCGTGAGCGTCCAGCCCAACACCACCTACACCCTGAGCGCCTGGGTCCAGGGCCAGTACGTCTACCTCGGCGCCACCGGCAGCGGCGTCACCGACCCCGCCGTGTGGACCCCGGGCGGCGCCAACTGGCAACAGCTGTCCGCCAGTTTCACCACCGGACCGAGCACCACCAGCGTCAACGTCTACCTGCACGGCTGGTACGGGCAGGGCGCCTACCTCGCCGACGACGTCACCCTCACCGGCCCCGGCGGCGGCGGACCGACCACTCCCCCGACCACCCCGCCGACCTCCACCCCGACCGGCGGACCGACCACCCCGCCGCCGAACGTCGCCCTCCCCGTCGCCCCGTACATCGACATGGGCGCCTGGCCCACCCCGTCCATGCCCGACATGGCCAAGGCCGGCGGCGTCAAGGGCTACACCATGGGCTTCGTCACCGGCGTCGGCTGCAAGGCCAGCTGGTTCAACGCCTACGACCCGCGCACCGGTTGGGCCAAGGACCAGGTCGACGCGCTGCGCGCGGCCGGCGGCGACGTCAAGCTCTCCTTCGGCGGCGCCAGCGGCACCGAACTCGCCGCCGCCTGCACCTCGGTGGACTCGCTGTTCAACGAGTACGACGCGGTCGTCAACGCCTACAACCTGCGCTACGTCGACTACGACATCGAGGGCGCGGCGATCGCCGACACCGCCTCCAACGACCGCCGCTCCGCCGCGCTCGCCAAGCTCCAGCAGGCCCACCCCGGCCTCAAGGTCTCGCTCACCCTGCCCGTCCTGCCCGAGGGCCTGACCAGCGACGGCGTCACCATCGTCAAGTCCGCCCGGGACGCCGGGGTCAACCTGGACCTGGTGAACATCATGGCGATGGACTACTACCGCTCCGGCAGCGACTACGGCAACGCCGCCGTCCAGGCCGCGCAGGCGACCTTCGGCCAGCTCAAGGCGCTCTACCCGGCGAAGACCGACGCCCAGCTCTGGGCCATGGTCGGGGTCACCCCGATGATCGGCGAGAACGACGACCACCAGATCTACAACCAGGCCGCCGCCCAGCAGTTGACGACCTTCGCCCAGCAGAACCACCTCGGCCTGCTCGCCTTCTGGGACGCCACCCGGGACGCCAACGCCTGCACCGGCTCGCTGGCCAAGTGCACCAACATCACCCAGCAGCCGTACGAGTTCGCGAAGATCTTCAGCAAGTACACGGGCTGACGCCACGACCACGCGGGGCGCCGACGGGCCAGGGGGCCGTCGGCGCCTCCGTGCGTCACGGCCGGGCCGACACTCTCGGACGGCACGGGCAGCTCGGGCAGCGCGGGTAGCTCAGGTGGCACGGGCGGCTCGGGCAACCGGAAGAAATTGGCATCTCATCGTCCCGGACCGTCAACTACAGTCCCTCCCACCTGTACGGAACGAGGGGGCGGACATGACGGTCCGGGACGACCACCACCAGCTGATCACCACCACCACGACCAGCGAAGCCGCGTGTGCGGCGGGCCTCACCCCCGAGGAACTCAGCGCGTTCAGCGTCACCCTGGGCCGGCTGCGCGGCCTCCCCCCGCACGACCGCACCCGGCTGGTCGCCGAGCGCCAGCTCAGCTCCTTCGTGATGGAGAGCCGCAAGCGCCGCCGCCAGGAGGCCAAGGAGGCCGTCCGGCAGGCCGACGCCGCGCTGCTCGCCGCCACCGCGACCGGTGCCCGGCGGCGCCGTGAGGACGCGCCGCTCGCGCCGGCCCCGGGAGGACCGGTCGGCGAGCTGCTCGTCCCGCGCAGGTGCTACGTCTGCAAACAGCCGTACCGGCAGGTCGACGGCTTCTACCACATGCTGTGCCCCGACTGCGCGGACGACAACACCGCCCGCCGCGGCCTCTCCACCGACCTGCGCGGGCGACGGGCGCTGCTCACCGGCGGGCGCGTGAAGATCGGCTTCCAGCTCGCGCTGATGCTGTTGCGGGACGGCGCCGAGCTGACCGTCACCAGCCGCTTCCCGCAGGACACCGTCCGCCGCTTCCGCGCCGCCGAGGGCAGCGCGCAGTGGTGGGAGCGGCTGACCGTGGTCGGCATCGACCTCCGCGACCCGCGCCAAGTCCTCGGCCTGACCGAGCAGTTGCGCGCCGACGGACGGCCGCTGGACATCCTGGTCAACAACGCCGCGCAGACCCTGCGCCGCCCCCCGGAGTCCTATGCCCTGCTGGCGGCGGGCGAGGCCGCGGCCCTGTCGGGCGCCGACCGCCGGGCCGTCACCCACGCCCCCGGCTTCCGGCCGTCCGCCGTCGCGGCCCAACTCCCCTCCGGGGCGGGCTCCCTGCTGGACCTCACCGACGAGGCCGGGCTGCTGCCCGACCTGGCACCCGCCAACTCCTGGTCCGCCACGCTCGGTTCGCTCGACCCGGCGGAGCTGCTGGAGACCCAGCTGGTCAACGCCCTGGCCCCGGCCCTGCTCTGCGACCGGCTGCTGCCGCTGCTGCTGGCCTCCCCGCACCCCGCCCGCTACATCGTCAACGTCACGGCGGTGGAGGGCCGGTTCGCCGTCCGCAACAAGACCGCGCGCCACCCGCACACCAACATGGCCAAGGCCGCGCTCAACATGCTCACCCGCACAAGCGCCGCCGAACTCGCCCCGCAGGGCGTGCACATGTGCGCCGTCGACACCGGCTGGATCACCGACGAGAACCCGGCGCCCGCGAAGACCCGGATCGCCGCCCGGGGCTTCCGCACCCCGCTGGACATCGTGGACGGCGCGGCCCGGGTGTACGACCCGATCGTGCGCGGCGAGGCGGGCCACCCGGTGTCGGGGGTGTTCCTCAAGGACTACCGGGTCGCGGAGTGGTGACGGCCCACGGGCGGTGACGGCTCAGGTGTCGTAGCAGCCGTCCCACGGCGCGTGGAAGCCGAGGCCGTCGGGGCGGAGCTCGACCCAGGGGCCCTCGTCCTCGCCCCCCTCGTCGTCCTCGTCGGCTTCCTCCTCGTCGAGGAGGAGCCCGAAGAGCACGCCGTCGACCTCCACGGAGAACTGCGCGATCGCGATGTCCCCGTAGGCGCGCTCGGGCAGGGCGTCCAGCCACTCGTCCAGCAGCCGACGGGCCTCCGCCGCCGTGCCGACGGCCCGGATGCTCGACTCCAGGTGCCGACCGGCGGGGTCGAAGCGGTGCAGCACCGCGTACGGCCGGCCGTCGGCCCACACGGCCGAAGCGAAGAACTGGCCGTCCTGGCAGCGGCCGATGGCGTCCGTGCGCCAGTCCGGCTCGTGCCGGATCGGGATCAGTGCGGGTACGTTCATGCTCGAACCCTAGGCCCGACCTGCGAGGACGGCCCGCCCGGGGTGCTCCCGGGCGGGCCGTCTCGTCACTCAGTGCTCGTCGCTCAGTGCTCGGCGGCCGGTGCTCAGCGGCCGGTCGGCAGGTTGGCACCGCCGGTGCAGTCGAGCACCACACCGGTGACGAAGGTGTTGGCGGCGAACATCTGGATCGCCCGGGCGACGTCCTCGGGGCGGCCGACCCGGCCGACCGGGGTGGTGGCGGCCAGGCCGTCGAAGAGCGCGGTGCGCTGCTCGGCGGGGACGCGGTCCCACCACGGGGTGTCGATGACGCCGGGCGAGACGGCGTTGACCCGCAGCGGGGCGAGTTCGACGGCCAGCGGCGGGACCATCGCCTCCAGGGCGCCGTTGATGGCGGCCAGTCCGGCGGTGCCGGGGATGGCGGCGCGGGCCGAGGCGGCGGTGATCAGGGTGACCGAGCCGTCCTCGCGCAGGCGCGGCAGGGCGGCCTGGAGGACGCGCACCTGCGGCCAGAACTTGGCGTCGAAGCCGTGGGCGAGGTCGGCGAGGTCGAGTTGGGCGAAGGGGCCGCCGCCGGCCGCGCCGCTGACCGCGACGACCAGGTGGTCGACGGTGCCGGCGCCGGTGAAGAAGGCGGCGAGGGCGGCCGGGTCGGTCGCGTCCAGCTGTGCGCCCTCGGTCTTTCCACCGATCCGGGCGACGGCGGCGTCCAGCTTCGCGCGGTCGCGGCCGGTGATCACGACCTCGGCGCCGTCGGCCGCGAAGGCGGTCGCGGTCGCCTCGCCGATGCCCGAGCTGCCGCCCATGACGACGACGCGCTGTCCGGCGAAGAGGTTCGATGCAGTGCTCATGGTTCTGGCCCTTCCGGCTTGATCGGGAACTTGTCGAGACCATCGGTTCCGGTAATGATGTTTGCCGAGACTGCTAGTCTTGTCAAGTGGGGAAGGAAGAACGGGGACCGGAGGAAAGGGACACCACCATGAGCGAGACCGACCCCCAGGCCGCCCGGCCGCACACCGGCCGCCGCCGCAACGAGGCGGCCCACCGGGCGATCCTGGACGCGGCACTGCACCTGCTCGCGGAATCCGACGGCACGCCCGTCACCATCGACGCCATCGCCCGCGCGGCCGGCGTCGGCAAGCAGACCGTCTACCGCTGGTGGCCCTCCAAGGGAGCCGTCCTGCTGGACGCCCTCACCGACCGCGCCGACCAGGACGTCACCGACCACCCGGACACCGGCGCACTCCGCACCGACCTGCGGGCCTTCGTCGAGACCACCTTCGACGCCGCCCAGCAGAGCACCACGGCCTCCGCGCTGCGCACCCTCGTCCGCGAGGCCGCCCGCGACCCGCACCTGGCCGAACTGATGCAGGCCTTCACCGCCACCCGGCGCGACGCGCTGCACGAGCTGCTCGCCCGGGGGCGCGAGCGCGGCGAACTGGCCGACCACGCCGACCTGGACCTGATCGTGGACCAGGTCTACGGGGTGTTCTGGTACCGCTTCCTGCTCGGCCACGGCCCGCTGGACACGACCGTCGCCGAGCGGCTCGCCGACACCCTGGTCACCGGGAACAACTGAACCGGGCGCACCCCGGCCGACAACGAACCGGGCGCACCCCCGCCGGCGACTAACCCGGCGTACCCCGGCGCCGCACCAGCGGCAGGTACACCTCGTCGACGATCTCCACCAGCACGTCGTCGGGCGCGCTCGGCACCCCCCGCACCACGAACTCGTTGCGCAGCAGCACCACCGCCACCGTCGCCACCCGCGGGTGCAGCACCTCGGGCTCCGCCTCGCCCCGGGCGACGGCCCGGCCCAGCACGGTGAGCCAGGGGGCGGCCGCGGCGTCGCCGGACTGGTCCTGCAGCTGCGCCAGGAACTCGCTCGCGCCGCCCGCGGCGGCCAGCAGTTCGCGCAGCACTCCGCCGAGCGGGGAGCTCCAGTGCCGGTTCGCCTGGCGCAGCAACTCCAGTGCGTCACCGCGCAGTTCGCCGGTGTCGGGGAGCGGGGCGGCCTTGGCCAGCTGCTTGTAGGCGGCGATGCCGAGGGCCAGGCGGTTCGGCCAGCGCCGGTAGATGGCGTTCTTGTTGGTGCCCGCGCGGGCGGCGACCTTGTCCATGGTCAGCCCGGCGTACCCGGACCCGGCGAGCTCCGCGACCGCGGCCGCCAGGATCGCCTCCTCCAGCGCCGCCCCGCGCCGCCGCGTCTGCCCGGCCATGCTCCCGCTCCGCCCTCGCTGTCGCCCGTACCGCCCCCATGCTTACTTGCCCTTCGGCCCCGGCGGCAACTACGGTACTGGCCGTACCGTAATTTCCGTACGTTTCCGATCCGCCATGAAGGCAGGGGACCATGCGCGCCAAGGGAATCAGCTACGACACCGGTTTCGTCAGGGACGGGTCGTACTCCCGCAAGCTGTTCGACCCGGAGACCGTCGAACGCGAGCTGCGGATCATCCGCGACGAACTGCACTGCACCGCCGTCCGGATCATGGGCGGCGATCCGGACCGGATCGAGCTCGCCGCCGGGCTGGCCGCCGGACTCGGGCTGGAGGTCTGGTTCTCCCCGTACCCGCTGGAGCTGACCACCGAGGAGATACTGCGGCTGTTCGCCGACTGCGCCGGGCGCGCGGAGCGGCTGCGGCGCGGCGGGGCCGAAGTGGTGTTCGTGGCCGGCGCCGAACTGAGCCTGATGAACCCCGGCTTCCTGCCCGGCGCCACCACGGACGAGCGGGTCGCGCTGCTCGCCCGGCCGGAGGAGGTGCGCAAGCACCTCGGGGCGGTCAGCGCCAAGGTCAACGCCTTCCTCGGCGAGGCGGTGGCCACCGTCCGCGCGCACTTCGACGGGCCCGTCACCTACGCCGCCGTCCCGCTGGAGCGGGTCGACTGGACGCCCTTCGACCGGATCTCCCTCGACCTGTACCGCTCCGCCGAGATCGCCGACCGCTTCGCCGACGGCGTCCGGGACCTCACGGCCCAGGGCAAGCCGGTCGCCATCACCGAGTTCGGCTCCGCCACCTACCGCGGCGCGGGTGACCGGGGCGCGCTCGGCCTGGAGGTCGTCGAGTACGACGCCGACGGCCCGGTGCGCCTCGACGGCAGGTACGAGCGCGACGAGCCCGCCCAGGCCGGGTACGTCCGCGAGCTGCTGACAGCCTTCGACGAGGGCGGCATCGACGCCGCCTTCGTGTTCACCTTCGCGCTCTACGACTTCGTCCACCGCCCGGACGGCGACCCCCGCGAGGACCTCGACCTGGCCAGCTACGGCATCGTCAAGGTGTACGAGGACCGCCCGGGCAGCAGGTTCCCCGGCCTGCCCTGGGACCCGAAGGAGGCCTTCACCGCGGTCGGCGAGTACTACCGGACGCACTGACGCCCACCCGGTCGGCGCGGGAGGTCGGCCGGTCCGACGTCCCGCGCAGACCGGGCGCTCAGGCGGTGCGGCGGCGGTAGTACGCGACACCGAGGGCGATGGTGATCGGCCCCCACAGCGCCGCCGGGCTGACGCAGACCCGGCACAGCGCCTCCCACCAGCCGTTGCTGAACCCGACCTCGTCCAGCACGCCGGCCCAGGCGAGCGGCTGGAGCCCGAACAGTCCGAACAGCACCAGCCCGCCCAGCACCGTCGCGACCAGCGGCCCCAGCGGCGGCACCCGGCGCCCCCGCAGGAACGGCACCCAGCGCGGGAACACCTCGCCCCAGCCGCTGACCAGGCCCAGGGTGAGCAGCGCCAGCCCCTCGGTGAGCAGGCTCAGCACGAACACGTACGGCGTGGCCCACCAGACCCACGGCGGGCGGTTCGGATCGACCGTGCCCATCGCGAAGTCGAAGGCGAACGGCAGCCGCCACAGGCAGTGCGGCAGGAGGACGAAGGGCAGGGCCTTGGCGAGGCGCAGGGCCCAACGGGGGACGGGGCGTTCGGTGTCACCGACGGGGATGTTCTTCCACATGCGTCCACCCTCGCCGCCGCCACCCCTCCCCCGCCTCGACCGTGCGGCGCAACCCCCTCCCCCGGGAGAGCCAGCCGCGGCTCACCGCACGGGAGGAGGGAGCGGCCCGGGCGTCGCGGGCGGCCGGGCGTCAGAACACGGAACTGATGCCGAAGGAGGCGGCCACCAGGCCGAGGACGTACTTCGACTCGGCGCCGTTCAGGGAGGTCGGGTCGACGGAGTAGACGACCTTGCGGGAGAGGTCGCGGGTGGCGAAGACCCCGCTGGTGGAGCCGGGGCGGGAGCCGGTCTTACCCCAGGCGGTGATGCCGTGGGCCTGGAGGCGCTCCAGGCCCGTGCTCATGCAGGCCTTGCCGCCGGGGCAGTGGGTGCTGTGGGCGGCGGTGGGGACGTCGGGGACGGTGAAGAGCAGCTCCTGCTGGGCGGCGGGGAGCAGGCGCCCGCGGAACAGGGCGGTCATGAAGCGGTCCAGGTCGTCGGCGCTGGAGACCATGCCGCCCTCGACCCAGGGCCAGGCGCTCTGCTCGGTCACGTCCGCGCGGTGGGTGCCGCCGTCGGCGTCGGGGACGGTCAGGTAGGGGCGGGTGGCGGGGTGGCGCAGGGAGGGGTCGTCGGCGTCCGGGAGGGCGGTGTCGTGCAGGCCGAGCGGCCGGATGATCCGGTCGTTCAGCTCGTCGGCGAAGCTGCGACCGGTGACCTCCTCGACGACCAGCCCGGCGACGAAGGTGTTCATGCCGTTGTACTGCTGCTCGGTACCGGGCGTGAAGCCCAGCGGGTAGCCGTGCATGGTGGCGAGGACCTGCTCGGGGGTGAAGGAGTCGAACCGGTGGGCCTCGAACCAGGTGGTCGTCCCGTCGCCCCAGGGCACGTTGGAGCCGTCCGGCAGCCCGCTGGTGTGGTTGAGCAACTGGCCGACCTGGACCCCCTGGTAGGGGAAGTCCGGCAGGTACCGCCGGACGTCGGCGTCCAGGTCGATCCGGCCCTCGGCGACGAGCTGGAGGACGACGGTGGTGGTGAAGACCTTGGAGACCGACCCGATCCGGAACCTGCCGTGCGGGTCCACCGCCATGCCCTCCTCCGCCGAACTGCCCTCGAAGCGGCCGGTGGAGCCGGTGACGCGGACGAAGGAGGCGGAGACGTCGGCGGCCGGCCGCCCGGCGAGTGCCGCCCGGACGGCCGCCCGGTCCAGCGGCGCCGGAGTTCCGGCCCCGACCGCCCCCGCGGTGGGAGCGGCCGGGGCGGCGAGGGCGGGTGCACCGGCCCCGACCGTCAGCACGGCCGCCAGGGCTCCGGCCGCGGCGACGGCGGCCCAACGGGTGCGGTGCGTGGAGGCGTTCACGGGTTCTGCAGCTCCAGACTGGTCGTCGGCGAGCCGGCGCGTCCGGCTCACCGACGAGTCTGCCGACCCGCCGCGCCCCGATCATCAGGGTCGGACCGCCGCCGCCCCCTGATCTTCCGTCGGGGTGCACCCCCGAGAGCGCCCCGGGTCACGCCCGCGCGAGCAGGCTGACGTACCCCCGGTCCGGGCGCTCCGGCCGGGCCTGTTCCAGCCGGGTGGTGACGGTGAACCCGGCTCCCGCCAGCAGCGCGACCAGCCGGTCGGCCGGGACGAGGTGGGAGGCCCAGGTCACCGGGTGCCCGTACGCCGAGCTCGGCCGGGACTCCTCGTCGCCGGTGTGCCCGCCCAGCAGCAGGTGCCCGCCGGGGGCCAGCACCCGGTGGAACTCCGCGAACAGCGCGGGCAGTTCGGCCTCCGGGGTGTGGTGGACGGAGTACCAGGCGAGGATGCCGCCGAGACTGCCGTCGGCGGCGTCCAGGGCGGCCATCGAGCCGACGGCGAAGCGCAGTCGGGGGTACGCGCCGCGGGCGAGGGCGATCATCGCGCCCGACACGTCGACGCCGTGGGCACGGAGCCCCAGCCCGTTCAGGTACGCCGTCACCCGCCCCGGTCCGCAGCCGAGGTCGGCGACCTCGGAGCCGCCCGCCTCCCGGACCAGTTCCGCGAAGGCGGCGAGCATCGCGCGCGAGAGCGGGTCCATGCCCTCGGGCGGGACGACGCGGCGCAGGTAGTCGGCGGCCACGGTGTCGTAGGAGTCGCGGACGGCGGCGAGGTGGGCGGGGTGGTCGGAGTCGGCGGGGTGGTCGGAGTGGGCGGGGTGAGCGGGGTGGGCGGGTTCGTTCACCGCGCCGCGCCAGGCTTCGCGGCCCGGGCGGCGCGCTCGGCGAAGACCTTCTCGCGGCGGTCGGCGGTCTGCTTCATCATCCGCTTGCGGTCGCGGGCGGAGAGCCGGTCGAGGTAGAGGCCGCCGTTCAGGTGGTCGGTCTCGTGCTGGAGGCAGCGGGCGAAGTAGCCGGCGCCCTCGATCACCACGGGTTCGCCGTGCCGGTCGACGCCGCGCACCACCGCGTGGGCGGGGCGGGCGAGTTGGGTGTTGGCGCCCGGCACGGACAGGCAGCCCTCGACGTCCTCGATCAGCCGGCGCCCGGGCTCCTGCGCCTCGACCACCGGGTTGAGCACGTGCCCGACGTGCCGCACGCCGTCCTCGTCGGTGCAGTCGTAGACGAACAGCCTGAGGTCCACATCCACCTGGTTGGCGGCGAGGCCGCAGCCGTCGGCGACGTACATGGTGGCGAACATGTCGTCGACCAGCCGGGCCAGCCACTCGCTGCCGAAGTCCCGCTCGGTCGCCGTGCGGCAGGTGCGACGGAGGATCTCCTCCCCCACCTCGGTGATCCTCAGGACGGTCGGACGCTCGCGCAGCTCGGACACGGGTGCTCCCCTTCGATGGACTTGACGCCGGACGTGACGCCGGACGTGGCGTCGGACTTGCTGTCAGCTTTGCAAAGTAGCAGACTTTGCAAAGTGACCGAAGACGTCGTCAGATCCGAGGCCCTCGCCGAACACGCGGTGCGCACCGCCCTCTTGGCACTCCTCGCCGAACACGGCACCCTCACCTCCACCGAGGCCGCCGCACACCTGGGGCAGAGCTCCGGACTCTGCTCCTTCCACCTGCGCCGGCTCGCCCACTACGGACTGATCGAGGAGGCGCCCGCCCTCGACCGCCGGGCCCGACCCTGGCGCCTCCCCCTGGCCCGACCGGAACAGGACACGACACAACACCTGGAACAGAGCCCGGAGCCGGGCGAGGAGGAGTTCGGCGAACTCGCCCGCGGCCTGGAGGACGAGAGCCACCGGCGCTGGCTGGCCCGGCGCTCCGAGGCCCCGGCCGAGTGGCAGCGGGACGAGGCATTCAGCGCCGTCGTCCACCTCACCCCGGCCGAACTGGCCGCCGTCGGCGCGGAGGTGCGCCGGATCCTCGCCCGCTACCGCGACCGCGAGGCCGACCCGGCCGCCCGCCCGGCCGGGGCCCGCCCGGTCGCCGCCGTCACCCGGCTGTTCCCCCTGCTGGAAGGGCACTGAGGCCACCGGCACGGCACCAGAACCGGACGGACGTTCGGCGCGTCCGTTTGAGGCGTGATCAGTGCGGTGCTCGGCGGGATGCCGATGTTCTGGCCCGGGCTGCTGCTCTCGCTGGTACCGGCTGCGCTGCTGAACCGGCCGGTGGGGCGGTTGCTGCGGGCCCATTGGGTGGTGGGCTTCCTGCTGCTGCTCGGGCTCGGCGGGGTCCTCGTGGCGACGCTGCTGCCGGAGGCGTTCCGGCTGTCCGCGGACGCCGTGCGGCACTGCACCGTCCAGGGCGCGCGGCCGCGTTCGCCGTACGAGCTGCTGCACGTGCGGCACATCGAGCTCAAGCTGGCGACCTACGCCCCGGTCGGCTTCGCCGCCGCCCTGGCCGGGACCAGACGGCGGGCGGTGGTGGCGCTACTGGGCGCGGCGGTGCTGCCGTTCGCCGTGTCGGCGGTGCAGTACGCGGTGCCGTCGATCGGGCGGGCCTGCGACGTGCAGAACGTCTGGGACGGGGTGCAGGGGGTCGTCCTGGGGGCGGCGGTGGGGCTGGCGCTGGCGCCGGTGGTCCGGCGGGTGGCCCGGGCCCGGGCGGCGGCGCGCTGAGCGGCCGTCACTGCACGACCAGGTAGCGCTGCTCGCTCCCCCCGCTGACGCAGCCCCCGCCGGTGGCCGGCCCGCCGGTGCAGTCGCCCGGCCCCGAGGTGAAGACGGTCCAGATGTACACCCCGGGCAGCTTCGGCGTGTACGTGATGCTCAGCGCGGTCTGCCAGGGCCGGTGGTCCCAGTCGGTGGCGCCCGGCGTCAGGATGTTCACCGTGGAGGTGGTGCCGGCGCTCGCCCAGCTGAACTCGACCGGCTTCCCCACCGGGACCACCTGCTGGTCCTTCGGGAGGACCGGGATCGGGGCCGAGGGCGCGGCCTTGACCGGGTTGGCCGCCTGGTCCCGGTCCGTCTGCACGTTGAGGTAGCGAGTCGCGCTCCAGCCGCTGCCGATGCTGCCGCTGGAGGCGTTGGCGCCGACCACGGCCCACTGGTAGACGCCCGCCTCGGTGGGCTTGAAGGTGCAGTCGGCGGAGGTGAGCCAGCCGGAGGCCTGCCAGGGCAGGGTGCCGCGCCGGGTGAAGACCTTGGTCACCGCGCCGGCCTTGTCCCAGCTGAGCGTCAGTGAGCGGCCCAGTGTCAGGGTGTCCCGGTCGGCGGGGGTGAGCAGGCCGGAGGCGTGCGGGGTGCCGTTCGGCACCGCCGCGGGCGGGCCCTGGTAGGCGTTCGCGTCACCGCCCGTACCGCCGGAGGACCCGGACGCGCCGGAGGACCCGCCGGTCACGCAGTCAGGCGAACCGTCGTCGTCCTTGGCGACCACGAAGCCGCCGTTGTCCAGCCCGGTGCCGCCGCCGCCCTCGTGCCGCAGGTAGACCGGCACCAGCACCGCGGCCGCGACCAGCGCCAGCGCGCTCGGCAGCAGCACCCAGAGCCGCCGCGCCCGGCGCCGCCGCCGGGCCGCCGCCTCCGAGGGCTCGGTCCGCGCCCAGCCGCCGGTGCCGTACGGGTCCGCGCCCAGCAGGGTCGGCACCCTGGTCGAGGGCACCCGGCCGGGCTCCACGCCCCCCGGCGTCGAGGGCCCGGGCACCGGGGAACCGGGCGGAGCAGACCCGGGCGTAGCAGAACCGGACGCGACAGAACCGGGCGCAGCGGACCCGGGCGCCAGCAGCGGTGCCTCCGGGACGGCGGGCCGCACCCGCAGCGCCTCCGGCAGCCAGGAGCCGGTCGGCCCCTCGTACCCGGGCGGCCCGAGCCGCTCCACCAGCTCGGCGGGGGTGGGCCGGTCCTCCGGGCGGCGGGCCAGGCAGGCGGCGACCAGCGGGCGCAGCGCCTCGGGCACCTCGCCGAGGTCGGGCTCGGTGTGCATGATCCGGTAGAGCAGCACCTGCGGGTTGCCGCCGTGCCCGTACGGGGCGCTGCCGGCGGCGTGGCAGAGCACCCGGCCGAGGCTGAACAGGTCGCAGGCGGGGAGGAGCGGCTCGCCCGCGATCTGTTCCGGCGCCATGTAGCCGGGGGTGCCGATGACGGTCTGGGTGCGGGTGATCGAGGCGCCGTCGAGGGCGCGGGCGATGCCGAAGTCGATGACCCGCGGCCCGTCGTCGCTGAGCAGCACGTTGGAGGGCTTGAGGTCGCGGTGGACGAGTCCGACCGCGTGGATCGCCGCCAGGGCCTCGGCCAGTCCGGCGCCGAGCACCCGCAGGACGGGTTCGGGCAGCGGACCGTGGGCGGCGACGGCCGACTCCAGGGACGGGCCGGGGATGTAGGCGGTGACCAGCCAGGGCGGGTCGCCGTCCGGGTCGGCGTCGACCACCTGGGCGGTGTGGAAGCCGCCGACCCGCCGGGCGGCCTCCATCTCCTGGGTGAAGCGGAGCCGGAAGTGGGGATCGGTGGCGAGGTCCCAGTGCACGCACTTGACCGCGACGAGCCGCCCGCCGGGCGAGCGCCCCAGGTACACGATCCCCATCCCACCGCTGCCGAGCCGGGCCAGCAGCCGGTAGCGGCCGCCGACCGTCCTCGGGTCGGTGGGTCTCAACGCCTCCACGTCCACCCCCGGCGTGCGCGTTCCACGTTCCGCGGGGACGGCGGTAGTTGAGTACACGTCAGTTTCCGTGTCCCGCACGGGGAATCATCTCAGCAGCACGCCTGCGGGGCCAGATCACGAACGCAAAGAGATGGCCCCACCCCCGCCGCGGAACCCGCGGAACCCGCAGGACCTGCGGGACCTGCGGGGCCTCAGTGCGGGATCGAGGAGATCAACTCGTGCGCCCCCTGCCGCTTGAGCGCGAGGGCGACCGAGGTGCCGAGGTCCTCCGGGGTGAGCGCGCCGGCCCACTCGTGGGCGTCCAGCACCCGCTTGCCGTCCAGGGTGAAGACCCGGCCGCGCAGCGAGAGCCGGCCGTCCGCCTCCGCCTTGGCGAAGCCGGAGATCGGGCTGTTGCAGTGGCCCTGCAGCACGTGCAGGAACATCCGCTCGGCCGCCGCCTCGCGCCAGGTGTCGTGGTGGCCGAGCCCGGTGACGGCCTCGATGGTCGCCGCGTCGTCCTCGCGGCACTGCAGCACGAGGATGCCGGCACCGATCGGCGGGCACATCTCCTCGACCGGCAGGACCTCGGTGATCCTGGCCCGCTCGCCGATCCGCTCCAGCCCGGAGACGGCGAGCAGCAGCGCGTCGACGTCCCCGGCGGCCAGCTTGGCGAGCCGGCTGTTGGCGTTGCCGCGGATCGGCACGCACTCCAAGTGCGGGTGGGAGGCGGCGAGCTGGGCGATCCGGCGGACGGAGGAGGTGCCGATCCGGGTGCCGGGCGGGAGTTGGGCCAGGGTCAGGCTGCCGGGGTGGACGAGTGCGTCGCGGATGTCGTCGCGGCGCAGGTAGGCGGCGAAGACGGTGCCGGCGGGCAGCGGGCGGTCGGCGGGCACGTCCTTGAGGCAGTGCACGGCGACGTCGGCCTCCCCGGCGAGCAGCGCGGCGTCCACCTCCTTGGTGAACGCGCCCTTGCCGCCCAGGGCGGCGAGGTCCCCGGTCCAGCGGTCGCCGGAGGTGGTGACCGGCACCACCTCGGTGCGCAACCCCGGGTGCAGCTCGGCGAGTTCGGCGCGGACCCGGTCGACCTGGGCGAGTGCCATGGGCGAGGAGCGGGACACGATGCGGATCAGCTCAGCGGTGGCCATGGCGCGATGATAGGCGCCCCTACGGCTACGGCCGCGACCGCGTCACGTACTCGGCGTAACGACGGGGCGGTTCCGCCCACGGCGCGGCGGCCGGGCGGTTCACCACCCGGCCGCCCGGCCGTCCGACCACCCGGCCGCCCTACGCCCCCGCCGCCCGCCGCGCCCCGAGCGGGCTCACTCGTTGTGCAGCACCTCGGCGATCGGCAGCCGGGCCGCCGAGCGGGCCGGGACGAGCGCGCCGAGGACGGCGATCGCGACGCCCGCGAGGGCGAGGGCGGCCAGCAGCGGGGCGCCCCAGACGTCGATCATCGCGTCGGTGAAGTGGATGATCCGTACGTGCTCGGCGATCAGCCGGTGCACCAGGATCCCGACCGGGATGCCGACGATCCCGCTGACCACGCCCTGCCAGGCCACCGAGGTGACCGTCATCCCGACCACCTGCCGGGGCGTCATCCCGATCGCCTTGAGCATGCCGAGGTCGCGGCGGCGCTCCCGGATGGTGAGCAGCAGGGTGTTGAAGACGCCGAGCGCGGCGACCACCGACAGCAGGACGGAGAAGGTCGTGCTGAACGTCTTGATCGCGACGACCGACCCTTCCGTGCTCGGGGCGACGACCGCGGTGCCCAGGCTCGGGTCGGCGTCCGTGACGGCCTTCCGGTAGGCCGCGGCGTCGGCGCCGTCGGCGAGCCGCACGTCGTACTCGACCACGTGCGGGTCGGAGGTGAGCAGTGCCCTGGTGGCGGCGTTGGAGGAGATCGCGTTGGCGTTGCCCTGGGTCTCCAGGCCGACCAGGGTGACGGTGGTCCGCCGGTCGTCCAGGGCCAGGGTGATCCGGTCGCCGAGCTTGAGCCCGTGCTGGTCCAGGAAGGCCGGCCCGGCCTCGGCCTCACCGAGCCCGGTGGCCAGGCGGCCCTCGACCACGTTCAGCCGCCGGTGGTCGACCATGGCGTCGCCGCCGTAGAAGTTGGCGAAGACCGGCTGGGGCTGGCCGACGATGCCGACCCGCACCAGGCCCCGGACGGAGACCTGGTCGGCGCCGGGGGTGGCGTGCAGCATCGCCTCGGTCTGCTCCGCGGTCAGCCGGGGTGCGAGCTTGCTGCCGGAGAAGACGGCGGTCTGCACGTTGATGTGGGTGTGCTGGTCCGGTGCGGACATCGAGGCGGCCAGGGTGCTGGTCAGCCCGGTGGTCACGGTCACGGTGACCACGCCGAGCGCGATCGCCGCCATGGTCAGCGCGGTGCGGGCCGGGCGGGCGAAGGGCTGGCCGAGGCCGAGGCTGACGGCGCGGGGCAGCCTGGTGCCGCTCAGCCACCGCTGGACCTTGAGGCCGCGCCCGGTGCGCGGCGCACTGCCCGCCGAGATGGCCTGGGCGGCGGAGAGCCGGCGGGCCCGCGAGGCCGGGACGAGCGCGGCGAGGGCGACCAGCAGCGGGACGCCGAGCAGGGTCGCGGCGGGCAGCCAGCCGGCCGGATCGATCACGGCGGTGCCGGTGGCGATGCCGCTGAACGCGGTCTTGAGGATCGGGTACGCGGCCGTCCAGCCCGCCGCCGTGCCGAGCACCGTGCCGACGACGGCGGGCACCGAGACCATCGTCAGGTAGACCGTGACCACCTGGCGCGGGGTGAAGCCGATCGACTTGAGCACCCCGATGTGCCGGTAGCCGGAGACCACCGCGCCGCTGATCACGTTGCCGACGATCAGCGCGGCGACGACCAGGCCGAGCACGCCGAAGACCGTCATCACCGGCAGGTAGGCGTCGGCGCCGGCCGAGAACGCCTGCTTGAGCACCAGGTAGGACTGGGCGTTGGCGACCGCGTCCTCGGGCAGGCCCTCGGTGGCGCGGCCGAGCGAGGCGGTGAGCCGCTGCTCGGTGGCCGCGTCGGTGAAGCGGTAGAGCATCTGCCGGCCGGTGGGATGCAGGGCGGCCGCCTGCTCGGGGGTGACCCAGCCGCCGGCGGACTGGCTCATCTCGCTCGCGAAGCCGACGACGGTGAGCCGCACCCCGGTGCCGGTGGTGAGCCGGGTGCCGAGGCTCCCCTCCGAGGAGCCCCCGGCGGTAGCGATGACCACCTCGCCGGGCGCGGTGGCCCAGCGGCCGGACAGCAGCTTCACCCGGTCCACCGGCGCGGCCGCCGGGTCGGGCCGGCCGACCAGGGTCAGCGGGCCCGGCGGGTGGCCGATCCAGTCGGTGGGGATGGTCACCACCGCCTGGTCGAAGGGCCCGGCCGCCGCCTCGACGCCCGGCCGGTGGGCGGTGGCGGCCAGTTGCTCCGCCGAGGCCTTGGCCGGGTCGAAGAGGGCGCTGACGTGCGCGCCGCGCTCACCCTCGAAGGCGGTGTCGAAGGGGGCCCGGGCGGCGCTGATCACCGCGAGGGCGAGCAGCACCGTCGCGGTGGAGCAGAAGACGACCAGTCCGATCACGAGGGTCTGCACCCGGCGGCGCTTCACGGCCGCCCGGGAGGCCCGCCACACAGCACTGTTCACGACGACCCCTCCAGCATCCGCTCGCGCGCCACCTTGCCGTCCGCGACCTCGACCAGCCGACTGGCGCAGCGGGTGGCCAGGTTAGGGTCGTGGGTGACGATCAGCAGGGTCTGCCCGATCTGGTTGAGGTCGATCAGCAGGTCCATCACCTGCTCGCCGGAGCGGCTGTCCAGCGCGCCGGTCGGCTCGTCGGCGAGCAGCAGCGCGGGACGGTTCATCAGGGCGCGGGCCACCGCGACCCGCTGGCGCTCGCCGCCGCTGAGGGTGGCCGGGTAGACGTCCTTGCGGTGCGCGACGCCGAGTTCGTCCAGCAGCTCCAGTGCGCGGCGGCGCGCCTGCTTGGCGCTGGTGCCGGTCAGTTGGGCGGCCAGGGCGACGTTGTCGAGGGCCGGGAGGTCGTCGATCAGGTTGAAGAACTGGAAGATCATGCCGATGTGGCGGCGGCGGAACAGCGCCAGGCCGTTCTCGTTCAGCCCGCCGAGGTCCTGCCCCTGCACCCGGACGGTGCCGGAGCTGGGCCGGTCCAGCCCGGCCACCATGTTCAGCAGGGTGGACTTGCCGCACCCCGAGGGGCCCATCACGGCGACCGCCTCACCCGCGCGGATCCGCAGGTCGACGCCGTCGAGCGCCTTGGCGTCGCCGAACTCCTTGTGCACCCCGGACAGCTCGACGACGTACGGCGCGTCGTCGGGCCGGGTGGTCCCGTCGTGGTCGTTGCTCATGGTCGACGACGGTAGGCGCGGCCTCCCGGGCCGGGCGTCCCACCCCGGGTGTAACCGCAGGTCGCCGTAGTACCCGGGATGTACGCGGGCGGCACCCCCGGATGATGTCGATCAAGCCCCGGCCTGGGAGGCTTGACGCCGTGTGGGGAACAGGGACGGACTGGATCGCGATCGCGACGGCGGGCGCCGCCTGCGCGGCCGCCAGCTGGCTGGGCGTCGCGCTGGCACGGGCGCGGCGGCTGTACCGGGCGGCCATCGGCGAGCGCGGCTGGCTGCTGGAGCGCGAGCGGGAGAGCGCCGCGAGTGCCGCCGTGGACGCCGAACGGGCGCGGATCGCGGCCGAGTTGCACGACATCGTCAGCCACAACGTGAGCCTGATGGTGGTGCAGGCCGGGGCCGCCCGCGAGGTGCTGGCCACCATGCCGGAGGAGGCGGCGGCCGCGATGGGCGCGGTCGAGGCCGCCGGACGGGACGCGATGACGGAGCTGCGGCACCTGCTCGGCCTGCTCGCCCCGGCCGCCGACGGCAGCGAGGAGCCGGAGCCCGACGACTTCGCACCGCAGCCGAGCCTGAGCCGGCTGAGCCCGCTGATCGACCGGTTCGCCTTCGCCGGGCTGCCGGTGGAGGTGCGGGTCTCCGGCGAACCGCGGCCGCTGCCCGGCGGCGTCGACGTGACGGCCTACCGGATCGTCCAGGAGGCACTGACCAACGCGCTCAAGCACGGGGACGGGGTGACGGCGGAGGTGACGGTGCGGTACGCGGACCACTACCTGCGGGTGGAGGTGCTGAACAGCGGCCCGAGCGTGCTCTCCGGCGCGCCCGCCCCCGCCCCGAAGCAGGCGGACGGCGCCGGACGCGGGCTGCTCGGCCTGCGCGAGCGGGTCGCCGTGTACGGCGGGGACCTGGACGCCCGGCGCCGGCTCGGCGGCGGCTACCGGGTCCGCGCCCGCATCCCGCTGGACCGGCCGCACCCGCTGGACCGACCGTGAACGCCCCGGAGGGAACCGTGAACACCCTGGAGGAGACCGTGCCACCCGAGGAGCGCCGCCCCCGGGTGGTGATCGCCGACGACCAGGAGCTGGTCCGCACCGGCTTCCGGATGATCCTCACCGCGCGCGGCATCGACGTGGTCGCCGAGGCCGGCGACGGCGCCGAGGCGGTGGCCGCCGCCACCCTGCACCGGCCGGACGTGGCCCTGCTGGACATCCGGATGCCGACCATGGACGGCCTGGAGGCGGCCCGCCGGATCCTGGCCGCGGTGCCCGGCTGCCGGGTCATCATGCTGACCACCTTCGACCTGGACCACTACGTCTACGCGGCGCTGTCCGCGGGGGCCAGCGGCTTCCTGCTCAAGGACGTCACCTCGGCCCACCTCGCCGCCGCCGTACGGCTGGTGGACACCGGCGACGCCCTGCTCGCCCCGTCGATCACCCGCCGGCTGGTGGAGCGCTTCGCGACCGGCGCCCCGCACCCCGCCGCGCGCGGCGCCGACGCGCCGCGGCTGCACCGCGACCTGGCGCCGCTCACCCCGCGCGAGGCGGAGGTGCTCGGCCTGCTCGGACGCGGCCTGTCCAACGGCGAGTTGGCGGTCGAACTGACCCTGAGCGAGTCGACCGTGAAGACCCACGTGGCCCGGATCTTCGCCAAGTTGAACCTGCGCGACCGGGCCCAGGCGGTGGTGCTCGCCTACGAGACCGGCCTGGTCGCACCGGGCACGAACGACTGACCGTCAATTCCCCTCCCCGCCACGATGATTCGCATGACAATCAGGTAGCTCACTCATTAGGGGGAACAGCTCGAAGGATTCACATTTTTGCCAGTCCATGGGGGAGCATCTGCGTATCCGCGACCGGAGCGACGAACACCGTCCGCGCGGCACCACCCCGCAGGACGAAGACCATTGGACAGGCCCGTGACCACCACCACCCCCGTGTGGGACTGCCCCTTCCACCACACCGACGGCCTGGAGTTCGACCCCCTCCTCAAGCGGCTGCTCACCGAGGCCCCGATCGCCAGGGTCCGCCTGCCCCACGGCACGGGCGAGGCCTGGCTGGCCACCCGCTACGAGGACGTCAAACTGGTCACCACCGACCGCCGGTTCAGCCGCGCCGCGGGCATCGGCCGCGACCTGCCGCGGATGACGCCCGCCACCATCGCCCAGGCCGAGTCCATCAACCTGATGGACCCGCCCGAGCACAACCGGCTGCGCCGCCTGGTCGCCCAGGGCTTCACCAACCGCCAGGTCGAGCGGATGCGCCCCCGGACCCAGGCCATCGTCGACGGCTTCCTCGACGAGATGGCCGAGCACGGCGCCCCCGCCGACCTCGCGCACTTCCTCTCCGCCCGGCTCCCGCTCCACACCATCTGCGAACTGCTGGAGATCCCCGAACCGGACCGCGACCGACTGCGCGCCCGGGCGGTCGCGATGATGCGGACGGGCCCCGGCAGCCGCGAGGGCCAGGAGGAGGCCAAGGCCGGCCTGCGCGCCTACTTCACCGAGCTCACCGCCGAACGCCGGGCCCACCCCGGCGAGGACCTGATCAGCGCGCTCGCCACCGCCCGCGACGGCGAGGACCTGCTCGACCCGGACGAACTGGCCGTCATGGCGATGGTCCTGCTGGTCACCGGCCACGACACCAGCACCTACCAGCTGAGCAACATCACCTACACCCTGCTCACCCACCCCGAGCAGCTCGCGAAGCTGCGCGCCCGGCCCGAGGAACTGCCCCGCGCCCTGGAGGAGCTGCTGCGCTTCATCCCGTTCCGCCAGGGCCCCGGCATCGCCCGGATCGCCACCGAGGACGTGGAGCTCGGCGGCGTGCTGATCCGGGCCGGCGAGGCCGTGCACGTCTCCTACCTCACCGCCAACCGCGACCCGGCCGCCTACGAGCACCCCGACGAGCTGCGCCTGGAGCGCACCGACGGGCCCGTCAACATGGCCTTCGGCCACGGCCAGCACCGCTGCCTCGGCTCGCACCTCGCCCTGATGGAACTCCAGGTCGCGATCGGCACCCTGCTGCGCCGCTTCCCCGGGCTGCGCCTGGCCGTCGACCCGGCCGAACTCGACTGGGAATCCGGCTCGATCTGGCGCTTCCCGCAGACCCTGCCGGTCGCCTGGTAGCCCGCTCCCCCCGACACACCGTTCCCGCACCGGGGAGACCCACACCCATGGCCACACTCTGCCGCCCCGCCGTCGCCGTTCCCGAGCACGTCATCACCCTCGACGAGACCCTCGACCTGGCCCGCACCCTGCACGCCGGCCACCCCCGACTCGGCCTGGCCCTGCGGCTGATCGAGAACACCGGGGTGCGCACCAGGCACCTGGTCCAGCCGATCGAGCAGACCCTCACCCACCCGGGCTTCACCCACCGCAACCAGGTGTACGAGCGGGAGGCCAAGCGCCGCGTCCCCGAGGTGGTCGAACGCGCCCTCGCCCACGCCGAACTGGGCGCCCAGGACATCGACCTGATCATCTACGTGTCCTGCACCGGCTTCATGATGCCGTCGATGACCGCCTGGCTGATCAACGCCATGGGCTTCCGCTCCGACACCCGCCAGGTGCCGATCGCCCAGCTCGGCTGCGCGGCCGGCGGCGCCGCCGTCAACCGCGCCCACGACTTCTGCCGCGCCTACCCGGGCGCCAACGTACTCATCGTCGCCTGCGAGTTCTGCTCGCTCTGCTACCAGCCGAGCGACCTCGACGTCGGCTCGCTGCTCTCCAACGGCCTGTTCGGGGACGCCGTCGCCGCCGTGGTGATGCGCGGCCGGGGCGGCCGCGGGGTGCACGTCGAGCGCAACGGCTCGCACCTCGTCCCGGACACCGAGGGCTGGATCTCCTACGGGGTCAAGGACACCGGCTTCCACTTCCAGCTGGACAAGCGGGTGCCCGGCACCATGGAGATGCTCGCCCCCGCGCTGCGCACCCTGGCCGGACAGCACGGCTGGGACGTCTCCGGGCTCGGCTTCTACATCGTGCACGCGGGCGGCCCGCGCATCCTGGACGACCTCTGCCACTTCCTCGACCTGGCGCCCTCGACCTTCCGCTACAGCCGGGCCACGCTGACCGAGCGCGGCAACATCGCCAGCGCCGTCGTCTTCGACGCCCTGGCCCGGCTGTTCGCCGACGGCGGCGTCGCCGAGGGCACCACCGGCCTGATCGCCGGCTTCGGACCGGGCATCACCGCCGAGATCTCCTTGGGCAGTTGGGTCGACAGCCCGGTCGAACCGGTGCGCCGGCGGCCGCGCGCCATCTCCACCTCCGACATCGCCCTCGTCCACCAGGGCGCCCCCCGCCGTTTCCCGGCCGGCACTACGATCTCCGAATGACCGACACCACGGACCGCACCGACACCGATTCCGCCGGCAGAGCCGCCGAACTCGCCGCCCTGTTCCCGGCGTTGCACGCGCCGCAGTACTGGGCCTGGGGCCGCTACGACGCCCAGTTCTCGACCGTGCTGCCGCCGGACGAGCTGGTCACCAACATCCACCTGGTCGGGTTCGCGGACGGTGGCGTGGTGCTCTGCCGGGACGACCGGAACCACTGGTTCCTGCCCGGTGGCACTCGGGAGAAGGACGAGTCCGTCGTCGACTGCCTGGCCCGGGAGCTGCGCGAGGAGGCCGGCGCCCGACTGCTCGGCGAGCCGGCCTGGCTGGGCGCGCACCGCTGCCACACCGAGGACCTCGTGCCGTACCGGCCGTGGCAGCCGCACCCGGACAAGGCCTGGCTGTGGGGCTGGGGCGAGGTCGAGCTGGACTCCACGCCGACCAACCCGGCGGACGGCGAGCAGGTGGTCGAGGTCCGGGCCGTCCCGGTCGCCGAGGCGCAGCGACTGCTGCTCGGCGGGCACGACGCCTGGTGGGGCGAGCTGATCGGGCTGGCGGTCGAGCTGCGACGGCGGGCCGGGCGGGGCTGAGGCACTCCCGGCCCGAGGCGGCCCCCGGGCCCGAGGTCACGTGCGGTCCGGGATATTCCCACCGGGGCGGAAGATCACCGGAACGGCCGAACAGCAGAGGGCAGTGTCCGTTTTGCGGTGATATGACTCGGCCATGGACACCTACTCGTTGGCCGCGTCGCTGGCCGTGGACTACCCGGTGCTCAACATCTTCTGGACGATGCTGGAGCTGTTCCTCTGGATCCTCTGGTTCTTCCTGCTGTTCAAGATCATCACGGACATCTTCCGCAGCCACGACCTCAGCGGCTGGGGCAAGGCCGGCTGGCTGGTCCTGGTGATCATCCTGCCGCTGATCGGCATCCTCGCCTACCTCATCGCCCGCGGCCAGGGCATGGGGAAGCGGGACATCGAACAGGCCCAGCAGACCGACGCGGCGGTCCGGGCCTACATCCGGGACGCGGCGGCCGGGACGCCCGAGGAGGGCGGCACCGGCGGCCGCAGCCACGTCGAGGACCTGGCGAAACTGGCGGACCTGAAGGAGCGGGGCGCCATCTCCGACGAGGAGTACCAGAAGGCCAAGGGCAAGCTGCTGGTGTGAGCGGACGAAGCGGCCGGGGGGCGGGGGGGCGGGTGCAACCCCCCCCGCCCGCCGGGGTGGGGGGACCGCAGGCGAGTAAAAAAACAAAGAACATCCGCCGAATTATGTGTTGGT
>NZ_JBHWIV010000039.1:0-13994 GCF_042731675.1 Kitasatospora sp. NPDC059827
GAGACAGGGGAGCAGCGTGCTCCCGGTCGGCCCCGCGGCATTCCCGGCCGTCCCCGGCCCGCCCCCGGCCCGCCCCCGGCCCGCCCCCGGCCCGCCCCCGGCCCGCCCCCGGCGGCCGCTACCAGCCCCGCTCGGGCGCCAGCCCGGCCCGCTCGCAGGGCCCCCGCCCCGACAGCGGCCCCTCCACCAGCGGCCGCTCGGCCAGCACCTGCCGGGCCCCGGTGACCGAGCCGCCGGCCGCGTACCAGGGCCGGGTGTCCCGGTCGAGGTCGCGTCGGATCAGTTGCAGCGCGCAGGACCGCTGCGGCTCGGGCAGCCGGTCGAGGGCGGGCACCGCGTCGGCCGAGAGGTCGCGGACGTTGCGCAGGTCGATCTGCTGCGACCGCTCGTACCGGGCCACGTTCTGCTCCGCGACGATCGCGTCCGGCCCCATCAGCCCGTAGACGGCGACGGTGAGCATCCCGCTGAGGACGACGGCGCGCGGCAGCCAGCCCCCGCCCCGACGGGTGAGCCCGGCGGCGAGCAGCAGCAGGAACACGGCGCCCAGCCAGATCTCGACCACCAGCACCCACAGCCGCAGCGTCGTCAGCCCGGAGGCGTCCACGTAGAACCACATCCGGCCGAGCGCCGAGGCGACCACGGCCAGCGCGAGCAGGCAGAGCAGTCCGAGCAGGATCCGGGCCAGCCGGCGGTCACTCGGGGTGGTGCGCGGCGCCCAGCGCTTGGCGACGGCCACCACGACCAGGGTCAGCACGGTGATCACGCTCAGCTGCCAGAAGCCCTGCCGGGCGTACGCGGAGCGGCTCATCCCGGTGTTGGCCAGCACGGCGTCCGCGCCGCCGAGCACCATGACCGCCTGGACCACCGCGAAGGCGCCGAACAGCAGGTCGAGCGCGACCAGCGGCAGCGCCCACTCCAGCCGTCGCCGTTCGCGGCCCGGGCGGACCTCCAGCCGGTCCCAGCGGCGCGGCCCGGCGGCGATGTGCGCGAAGCCGAGGGCGGTGAGCGTACCGAGCCCGAACAGCGTGCCGCGCCCCGGCAGCTGGTGGACGTCGAAGCTGGGGACCAGGCCGGCCAGCAGGTCCGCCATGGCGGCGTCGGCGCCGGCGAACAGCAGGCCGAAGACGGTCAGCAGGACGGCGGCGACCGCGAGCGCCTTGAGCAGCGGGACGAGCCGTCCGGCTCCCGGCAGCGGGCGGCCCTCCAGACTGTCCCAGATCCAGCTCAGCCCCGGGATCAGCTGCCAGACCAGGGCGGGCAGGGCGAGCAGCACCCCCGGCCAGCGGCGCCCGCCGTGCAGGGCCAGCGAGGCCAGTCCCAGCGCGCAGCCGGAGGCGAGCACTGCGGGCCAGCCGGCGTCCCAGCGGGCCGGGACGGCGAGCAGGGCGAGGGCCAGCAGGCTCCAGGCGAGCGTCCAGGGCCGGATCCGGCGGCCGGCGGTTCGGGCGACCAGACCGGCGACCCCGGCCGTGGCGGCGCCGCAGATCAGCAGATTGGCGCCGATTCCGTCGTAGAGCAGCCAGGCCGTCAGCAGTCCGGCGAGCACGGCGAGCAGGAGGACCCGGGGGGTGGCGGCCGCGTGCCGCTCGGGGTCGGTGGCGCGCAGCCGGCCGGGCTGCGGGGGCACGGGGGCGTCCGGCGCGCGGTACGGGGCACCGGGCCGGTACATGTCGAACGGCGAGTCCGGGGCGGCTTGCACGTCCGGCTCGGCCGACGGGCTGTGGCCGGCTGACAGGCCGTGCTCGACCGGCGAGCTGTGGTCGGCCAACAGGCTGTGGCCGGCCGACGGGCCGTGCTCGGCTCCGGGCTGCGGATCGGTCGGGGCAGGCGTGGACGGGCCTGGCATGAGTCCCCCTCGGTGGTCGGCGGGCATGCGGAAGCCGTCCTCCGGGCGGTCCGCGGGGCGGGCGTACTCGACGCCTCCCGCAGCCGACTGTAGACGATTCTGAACAAGTTCAAAAGTTGGTTCTGAACGTGTTCAGAAGAGCCCGGAGGCCGCCGCCCCGGCGCCCGCCGCGGACACGTACCGCACGGCGAGCCGAAGCCGGGCCGTCCGCCCTACCCCTTGACCGATCCCGCCAGCAGTCCGCGGACGAAGTACCGCTGGAGACCGAAGAAGACGATCAGAGGCACGATGATCGACAGGAACGCCCCCGCCGTGAGCAGCTCCCAGCGCCCGCCCAGCGACCCGGACAGCTGTGCCAGCCGGACCGTCATCGGCGCCACCTCCGGTGTGCCGCCGGCGAAGGTGAGCGCGACCAGCAGGTCGTTCCAGACCCAGAGGAACTGGAAGATCGCGAACGAGGCCAGCGCCGGGGCGCACAGCGGCAGCACGATCGAACGGAAGATCTTGAAGTGCGAGGCGCCGTCCACCACCGCCGCCTCCATCAGGTCGCGCGGCAGCTGGGCGATGAAGTTGTGCAGCAGGAACACCGCCAGCGGCATCGCGAACATGGTGTGCGCCAGCCAGACCGGCGCGTAGCTGCCCTTGAGGTCCACCGCCGGGATCAGCGTCAGCGCCCCCAGGTGCGCACCACTGGAGAACAGCCGCAGCAGCGGGATCAGCGCCATCTGGAGCGGCACCACCTGGAGCGCGAACACCGTGAAGAACACCGCGTCGCTCCCCCGGAACCGCACCCACGCCAGCGCGTACGCCGCCATCGCCGCGAGCACCAGCGGGAAGAAGGTGGCCGGGATGCTGATCGCCAGCGAGTTCACCAGGAAGGGCAGCAGGCCGGTGGAGCCGCCGGAGCCGCCCTCGAACAGCACCGTGTGGTAGTTGCCGAGGCCGAAGTCCGGGTGGAGCAGGGCGTTCCACCAGCCGTCCTTCGTCACGTCCTGCTTGGGGCGCAGCGAGGTGACCAGCAGGCCGAGGGTCGGGACCGTCCAGAGCACCGTCACGGCGATCACGAACAGCGAGGCCAGCGGGCTGCTGAAAGCCTTCCGCACGGGGCTCCCCCCGACCGGACGGCGGCTGACGGCTTTCGCCTCAGGAATGCTCACCGCACCTCACGCTCCCTCCGCAGCTGGACGATGTTGTAGGCCACCAGCGGCAGCACCGCGAGGAACAGCAGGACCGCGAGGGCGCCGCCCCGCCCGTCGTCGAACTGCGCGAAGGACTGCGTGTACATCTCGTTGGCCAGCACCTGGGTGCCGAAGTTGCCGCCGGTCATGGTGCGGACGATGTCGAAGGCCTTCAAGGTGATGATCATGACCGTGGTCAGGACGACCATCACCGTGGTGCGGATCATCGGCACGGTGACGTGCCGGAACAGCCTCACCCCGGTCGCACCGTCGAGTCGGGCCGCCTCCACCACCTCGTCCGGGATCGCCTTGATCGCCGCCGAG
This sequence comes from Kitasatospora sp. NPDC059827, assembly GCF_042731675.1. Classification (NCBI taxonomy): domain Bacteria; kingdom Bacillati; phylum Actinomycetota; class Actinomycetes; order Kitasatosporales; family Streptomycetaceae; genus Kitasatospora; species Kitasatospora sp. NPDC059827. The sequence continues at coordinate 3,349 of NZ_JBHWIV010000039.1, forward strand.
AGCACCACCATCGCGAAGCCGGTCTGCACCCAGACCATCACCGCCATCAGCAGGAAGGTGTTCAGCGGCTGGCTGAGCAGCCAGTTCGGCGGGTCCGACCAGCCCACCGCGTGGGCGAGCTGGCTGAGCAGGCCGATCTGCGGCTGGTCCTTGCCGCGCGCCTCGTAGACGAACTTGAAGATGATCGAGGCGCCCACCAGGGAAATCGCCATCGGCATGAAGATCAGCGACTTGTAGACCGACTGGCCGCGCATCCGGTCCACCAGCAGGGCCAGCACCAGGCCCAGACCGGTCGCCACCAGCGGCGCGACCACCAGCCACAGCAGGGTGTTGAGCAGCACCTTCCGCACCGAGTCGGTGGTGAACGCCCAGCCGAAGTTCTCACCGCCGACGAAGGTGCCGTCCGCGCCGTGCAGGCTCAGGTAGACCGTGCGGATCAACGGCGCCACCAGGCCGACCGCCAGCAGCAGCACCGCCGGGCCGAGAAGGACCAGGACGGCCAGCGGGCGGGCCAGCCGGCCCCGGGCGCGCCCGGCGACCAGGAAGACCACCAGCAGGACGCCGAGGAAGCCCGCGATCGCGCCGAAGCTGTTGCCGAACTTGATCGCCGCGTCGCCCCAGGCGCCGACGGCCAGGGAGCCGGCGGCCGGCGGGGAGCCGGTTACGGGCATGGCTGCACGTCCCTTCGGTTCGTCCAGCGGGAAGGGGAAACGGGGTCGGGAAGCGGGGTCGGGAAGCGGGGTCGGGAGGCAGGTCAGGGGAGGAGGGGCGGGCGGTGCGGGTGGGTGGCCCCGCACCGCCCTCGGCGGGTGGTCCCGGACGCCGACCGGGCGGGCTGCTCCGGCGGCCGCTCGGTCGGCTGCCCTGTCAGCTGCTCGGTCGGCGGCTGCTCGGTCGGTGGCTGCTCGGGCGGCTACTTCGGCCAGGCGGCGTCGATGTCGGCGGCGACCTTCTGGATCGACTGCCCCTCGGCGAACCAGGCGGTCAGCGACGTCCACTCCTGCCCGGAGCCGATGGCCGCCGGCATCATGTCGGAGGCGTCGAAGCGGAAGGTGGCGCTCGGGTCGGTCAGCGCCTCCGCGGAGAGCTTGTCGATCGGGTCGGTGTAGAGGCTCTTGTCCACGCCCTGGTTGGCCGAGACCCAGCCGGTCGCGGTCCTCACCCGGCTGCTCGCCCAGTCCGCACTGGACAGGTAGTTCTGCACCGCCTGCGCCTCGGGCTTGCCGGAGAAGGCGGCCAGGAACTCGCCGCCGCCCTCGACCGGGTTGGCGATCGACGGGTTGACGGCGGGCAGGTGGAAGGCGAAGACGTCGCCGTCCGGGGCGACCTTGGTGCCCTTGGGCCACTGCGCCTCGTAGAAGGAGGCCTGCTGGAGCATCGCGCACTTGCCGGTGAGGATCGGCGCGCCCGCGTCCTGGAAGGTGGTGGTGGCGATCGACTTGACGTCGCCGTAGCCGCCGTTGACCCAGGCCGGGTTCTGCATCCAGTCGGCGACCGTCCGCATCGCCGTGGCGATCTTCTCGTCGGAGAACTTCACCTGGTGGCCGACCCACTGGTCGTACACCTCACCGCCGTACGTGCCCAGCACCACCTCCTCCAGCCAGTCGGTGGCCGGCCAGCCGGTGGCCGTGCCGGAGGCGATGCCCCCGCACCAGGGCTTGGGGCCGCCCGCCTTGGCGATCCGGTCGCTGAGCGCCATGAGGTCCGCCCAGGTCTTCGGCACCTCGTAGCCGGCCGCTTTGAAGGTCTTCGGCGAGTACCAGACCAGGGACTTCATGTTGGCGCTCATCGGCGCCGCGTAGAAGGTGCCGTCGACCGAGCCGTAGGTCTTCCAGACCGGGCTCCACTTGCCCTGGTTGGCGACGGTCTGGGCGGGCGGCTTGACCACCTTGCCGCTCTTCACCATCTGCGCCAGCAGGCCCGGCTGGGGGATGATCGCGAAGTCCGGGGCGTTGCCGCCGGCCACCCGGACCGGCAGCTGGGACTCGAAGTCGTTGGACCCCTCGTAGCTGATCTTGATCCCGGTGCACGAGCTGAACTCGGCCCAGGACTTCTCCAGGTTGTCCGACTCCGGGCTGAGGATCGAGGCGAACATCGTCACCGTGGTGCCCGAATGCCCGGCGTACGGCTGGTACTTGGCGCAGTCACCGGTCAGCGTCCGGGCCGCCCCGTCGCCGCCGCCCGAACCGCCGGAGCTGTTCGAGCAGGCCGCGGTCAGGGCCAGCGCCGCCAGCAGGGCGGATACGGCCAGCGGTCGACGGCGCGAACTCGCGGACGGCGCGGTCGGGTTGAGGGTCAATGCGGTCCTCCTCGCCAGGGCATGCTGCCTCGGGTGGGCTGAACGACATTGCGCTGTACCGGAGATGGGCGTGCAGGGATCGCTGGGCGAGCGGGCGGCCGAACCGATTCGACGACGTTAACGCAGCCTTCCGCCGCCGCCAAGGTCCATGGTCGACCTTCCCCCACACCGGTGCCCCGATCATCACGTCCGAAACCGGCGACCGCCCTCCGGCGGGCCGCGGGCGTGCCCGGTGAACGCCCGCGGCCCCGCCCGGAATCCGGACGGGGCCGCCTATCCGACGTGTCGTCAGCACATGCCGGTCGGGCCGGTCACCAGAGCCGGACGGGCAGCTCCCGCAGGCTGTTCACCACCAGCGACGGGCTCGGCCGCAGCTCGCCGTCCGGCACCGCCGGGGCCAGCCCGGGGAAGCGCTCGAACAGCGCCGGCAGCGCGACCGCCGCCTCCAGTCGGGCCAGCGGCGAGCCGGGGCAGACGTGCGGACCGTGGCCGAAGGACAGATGGCGGGTCGGGTCCCGGGTGATGTCGAAGAGCTCCGCCGTCACCCCGTGCTGCAGCGGGTCCCGGCCGATCGCGTTGTACGAGACCAGCACCGGGTCGCCCGCCGGGATCACCAGCTCGCCGACCTCGATCGGCTCGGCGGCGAAGCGGAACAGGAAGTTGCTGGTCGGCGGGGTCCAGCGGAGCGACTCCTCGACCACCGCGTCCCAGGAGACCTCGCCCGCGCGCACCAGCGCCAGCTGGTCCGGGTGCGCCAGCAGCGCCCGCACCGCGTTGCCGATCAGGTTGACGGTGGTCTCGTGGCCGGCCGCGATGATCACCCGCAGGGTGGCCGCCGCCTCCGCGTCGGTGAGCGCCCCGCCCTCGGTGTCCGCCGCCAGCAGCACGCTCGCCAGGTCCTCGCCCGGCGCCGAACGGCGCTGCGCCACCAGGCCGTTGACGAAGGCGTTCAGCCCGGCGACGGTCGCCTGGATGCCCTCCGGGTCGGGCTTGACCCCGAAGAACCGCTCGTACAGGTCGCGCAGCAGGCCGTGGTCCGACTCCGGGACGCCCAGCAGCGAGCAGATCACCGTCATCGGCAGCGGGAAGGCGAAGGCCGACTTGAGGTCGACCAGCGGCTCGCCGGCCGCCAGGGCGTCCAGCAGCGCGTGGGTGATCTCCTCCACCCGCGGGCGCATCAGCTCGACCCGGCGCGGGGTGAAGGCCTGGGCGACCAGCGCCCGCAGCCGGCGGTGCTCGGCACCGTCCGTGGTCACCATGCTCGGGCCCGGCACCGCCAGGCCGATCAGCGGCCAGGTCTTCGGCACCTCACCGCGCTGGTAGGCCGCCCAGTGCCGGGCGTCCTTGACCAGCCGGGCGTCGGTCAGCAGGTCGCGCGCGGCCGCGTGCCGGGTCACCGCCCAGGCGGCGACCCCGCCGGGCAGCACGACCGGCACCGCCGGACCGGCGGCCCGCAGCAGGGCACCCTCGGCGGCGTTGTCGCGGGCCAACGGGTCGAGGGCGATCGGGGCCGGGGCCGGGGCAGCGGTCATCGGCGGCAACTCTCCTTGACGTAAGGGTTCTTCGAACGGTTGTGCACGTCCTGTGGATCCTGACCGGCCCGACCAAGATCCGCAAGGCCTCGCGGGGGCCCGTCCTCGAACGCCCCGCAGGCGGGAGTCGGAAGACGGGCCCTCGGCATGTCGGACGGAACCTAGTACCCCGGGCTGAACGAGACCGGCAGCGCGACCAGTCCGCGCACCCAGGCCGAGGGCCGCCACACCAGGGCGTGCTCGGCCACCGCCAGCCGCAGGTCCGGCAGCCGGTCCAGCAGCACCTCGATCGCGGTGGTGGCGATCACCTCGGCCGCCTCCTGGGCCGGGAACGGGCAGCCGTGCTCGCCGTACGAGTAGCTCATGTGCGCCCGGTTCCCCTCGGCCGGACGGCCGTCGGGCCGGCGCACCGACGGATCCGCGTTGGCCCCGGCGAAACCCAGCAACAGCATGTCGCCCTCGGCGATCCGCTGGCCGCCGAGCTGGGTGTCCCGCACCGCCCAGCGGCCGGCGAAGATCTGGGTCGGGGTGTCCTCCCAGAGCGCCTCGTTGAGTGCCTGGCTGATGCTGCGCCGACCGCCGGCCAGCGAGGCCGCGAAACGCTCGTCGGTGAGCATCAGCCGCAAGGTGTTGGAGATCCAGTACGAGCTGGGCTGGTGACCGGCGATCAGCAGCACCCGCAGGTCGCGCATCACCTCGTCGTGGGTCAGCCCCGCCGGGTGCTCCAGCATCCGCGAGGCCACGTCGGCCCCCGGGTGTTCGGACTTCTCCTCCACCAGCGCGAGCATCAGCTCCAGCAGCCGCTGGGCGCCGGCCGGGGCGTCCACACCGCCGTCCAGCATGGCCAGCAGCGCCGCGATCAGCTGCGGTGCCTGCTCCTCGTCCAGGCCGAGGACCCGGCACAGCACCAGCAGCGGCATCCGGTGCGCGTACTCGGCGACCAGGTCGGCCTCGCCGCGCCCGGCGAACTCGTCGATCAGCCCGTCGGCGATCTCCTCGGCGTGCTTGCGCAGCTCGTACGGGTCGATCCCGGCCAGCGCGTCGGTGACCGCCCGGGACCGCCGGACGTGCTCCTCGCCCTCCGCGTACAGGATCGACGGCACCGGGGCCATCATCGGCTTCAACGGCCAGTCCGCGGGCAGCGTCTGCCACGCGTGCCAGCGGCTGGAGTCCCGGCCGAACAACTGCGGCTGGCCGGTGACCTGCTGGAGCTCCCGGTAGCCGATGACCAGCCAGGCGGGCACGCCGCCGGCCAGCTCGACCGGGGCGACCGGGCCGTGCGCGGCGCGCAGCTCGCGGTAGAGCTGGGCCGGGTCGGTCTGGAAGCGCGGCCCGTACAGCGGCGTGGCGCCGGCGTGCGCCGGGCAGCCCGGGGGCGGGGTGACGGCGGGCTCGGTCACGGGGTGCTCTCCTCGTAGATCGCGTCGGGTGCTCCGGGTCCGGCCAGCGCGGCCGCGTCGGCCCCGGCGAGGGCGGCCAGGTGGTGGACCAGCTCGATCAGCACCCGCTTGCCGGACTCCCGGTCACGGGCGTCGCAGTCCACCAGCGGGACCTCCGGCGGCAGGTCCAGCGCCTCCCGGACCTGCTCCAGGGTGTGGCCGGGCTCGCCGAAGTTGTTGCGGGCCACGACGAACGGCGTGCCGTGGTGCTCCAGCCGGTCGATCGCGTACCAGGAGTCCTCCAGCCGCCGGGTGTCCACCAGCACGACCGCCCCCAGCGCACCGCTGAACAGCCGGTCCCAGAGGAACCAGAAGCGCTCCTGCCCGGGCGCGCCGAACAGGTACAGCACCTGGCGCTCCGACAGGGTGATCCGGCCGAAGTCGAAGGCGACGGTGGTGGAGCGCTTGCCCCAGCTGCCCGCCGGGTCGATGCCCTCCCCCGCCCGGGTCATCACCTCCTCGGTGTTCAGCGGGCGGATCTCGCTGACCGAGCCGACCAGCGTGGTCTTGCCCACCCCGAACCCGCCGACCACGACGATCTTCAACGCGTTGTCGGCGGTCGCCCGCAGCGGGGTGCGCCCTGCGGGCCGGAGGTCCTGGACATCCTGGAGATCCTGGAGATCCTGGACATCCTGGAGGTCCTGGAGGTCAGAGCCGTTGGAGGCCATGCAGCACCTGCTTCAACGTGTCGAGATCGGGCAGCCGGGCCTTGTTCGGCGCGAACCTGGGGTGCCGGGCGGTGACCGCCCCGGCCTCCAGCAGGTCGCCGAGCAGGATCTTCACCACCGAGACCGGCAGCTGCAGCTCCGCCGCCACCTCCACCACGGCGGTCGGGGCCTCGCACATCCGCAGGATCCGGACGTGCTCCGACTGCATCCCCGGCGCCGGCTGCCGCTCCGCGACGATCAGGGTGACCAGGTCGAAGGCGACCGAAGGGGCGCGGCTGCGGCCCCCGGTGATGGTGTAGAGGCGGTCCGGGTCGTCGTCCCGGCCCGGCAGCACGGGCCCGGCGTTCATATCCCGGCGCTCTCGCCCGCGGCGTCCGCGCCGGGTTCCGCGTCCGCCTCCCGGGCGGGCGCGCTGAGGTGGACGCCGATCTGCTCGATCAGGCCGTGCATGTTGTGGCCGACCACGCCCACGTCCGCCTCGTCGTCCGTGACCACCGCGAGGTGCGCGCCCTCACCGGCCGCCACGATGCACAGGATGCCGCCGTGGAACTCGGTCATCGACTGCCGCACGCCGCCGCTGCCGTCCCCGAACTCGATCGAGGCGCCGTGCGCCAGGCTCTGCAGTCCGGAGGCGATCGCCGACAGCTGGTCGGCCTGGTCGGCGCTCAGCCCGGCGGTGTGGCAGAGCTTGAGGCCGTCGGCGGACAGCACCAGGGCGTGCCGGCTGCCGGGGGTGGCCGCCAGCAGGTTTTCCAACAGCCAGTCGAGGTCGCGGTCGGTGGCGCTGCTCATCAGGAGTCCTTCTCGGTGACGGGGGAAGCGTCGGGCGTGGTCTCGGTGTCGGTGTCCGCGGTCGGCGCCGCCCCGGGGGCGGGCAGCGCCGGCTGGGCGGCCCGGCGGAAGGCCCCGAACCGGGCGGCGGCGCGCGCCGTGTCGGTCCGTACGGGCTTCGCGGCCGGGGCCGCCGCCGGGGTGGTGGTGGCCATCGTCTGGCCGCGGCGGCGCTGCGGCAGGCCGCTGTCGGTCATCCGGGTCGGCCCGGACGGGGTCTGGGCGGGGGCGGCAGGCGCCGGGGCCGCGTGTGCTGCAACGGCATGGGCCGGAACGCCAGGTGCCGGGACGACAGGTACCGGGACGGCCACGGCAGTCGGGGTCGAGGCAGTCGGGGTCGAGGCGAGCGGCAGCGAGGCGGGCGCCGGGCGGGCGGGGGTGAGCGCCGGGCGCACGGACTCCACGACCGGCGCGGACGCCGTCACGGGCGCGGCCGCCGGGGCGGGCGCCGGAACCAGGTGGGTGACCACCTGCTGCGGGATCAGCATCACCACCCCGGTACCGCCGCGGGCCGACGGCCGGAAGGAGATCTGCAGCCCGTGCTTGCGCGCCAGCACGCCGACCACCGCGAGGCCCAGCCGGGTACCGGCGGACAGCGTGGCGAGGTCCAGCGGCTCGGCGGAGACCGCCCGTTCGGCCCGGCGCAGCCAACTGTCGCTCAGGCCCAGCCCGCTGTCCTCGACGGTCACCGCCAGACCGGCCGGCACCTCCTCGACGTAGACGTGCACCTCGGCCGGTGGAGCGGAGAAGTTGGTGGCGTTGTCCAGCAGTTCGGCCAGCGCGTGCATCACGCCTTCGGCCGCGAAGCCGGCCACCGCGGCGGTGCTGGCGTTGTGCAGCCGGACCCGCTGGTAGGCGCCGATCCGGCCGAGCGCACCGCGCAGTACCGACTCCACCGCGATCGGCTTGGCCCAGCGGCGGCCGGAGCGGGCGCCGGTGAGCACCGCGATGCTGTCCGCCATCCGGCCCGCCTGGGCGGTCGAGTGGTCCAGCCGCAGCAGGTCGCCGAGGACCTCCTCGTCGTGCCGGTGCTGCATCTCGCGCAGTTCGGCGTGCATGCTCGTGGCCAGCGCCTGGACCCGGCCGGCGGCGGTCGCGCAGACCGCGAGCGCGGCGGCCCGCAGGCGCTCGCCGCGGCCGACCTCCTCGCCGACCGCGCGCAGCAGCGCGTACTGGGGGTGCTTGCGGTGGGCGGCCAGCGCGCTGTCCACGGACGCGCCCCCGCGGAGCTTCTCCACCACCTCGGGCAGGACGCCCTCGGGGATCCGCTCCAGTTCGGCCCGCTCGTCGGCGGCCCGCTCCCGCTCCGCCCCGGCCGCGGCCCGCTCGGCCTCCAGCCGGGCCCCCAGCCGGGCCAGCTCGGCGTGCGCGGCGGTGAGGTCCGCCTCGACCCGGGCGTGCTCGGCGCGGGCGGCGTCCCGTTCGGCGAACGCGGCGGCGGCCCGGTCCTGGGCGGCCGTCTCGGCCTGCCGGGCGGTGCCGGCGGCGACCAGCGCGGCCCGGGTCTCCCCGTGCTGGACGGCCAGGTCCCCGGTCAGCCGGCGGGCGCGCTCGGCGCCGCTCGCGGCCAGGCCGACCACGATCAGCCAGAGCACCGCCACGGCGGCCACCGCGAGCGCGGTGAGCGGTTGGTGCGCGCCCAGGGCCCGGCTGATGCCGACCGGCGCGGCGACCAGCGCCAGCAGCACGGCGGCCGCGGTCAGGGCGACGGTGCGCGGCGCGGAGCGGCGGCGCGGCCGACCGTCGGGGCTGGTGGCTTCTCTCATCGGGGCGGTCCTCGGCAACGTCGGCGGGCGGCGGCGCGGGCGGCGGGTCGGCGACGGTTGCGGCCGCCGACAGCTGGTCGGGCGCATACCAGACCGCCCGGTGGCGTCGCGAAACGCCTCCGGGCGGCTGATCGGTTCACGCTTTCGGCCGATCATATCGATTCAGACATTGGCCTCAACCCGCTAGTTGACGGTCAATCTCCTTCATTCACGCCGAGTACACCGCACGGCGACACCTTCCACCCCTTCCCCGCACCGCCGCTCAGGCCAGTTCCGCCTCCACCGCCTGCCGCACGGCGGCCGTGTCCAGCCCGTGGTCGGCGACCACCAGCACCCCGAGCCCCTCCCCCTCGCGGAGCACCCCGAGCAGCAGGTGGCCCACCCCGATCTCCTTCGACCTCAGGCGCAGCGACTCCCGCAGGGAGAGCTCCAGCGCCTTCTTCGCCGGGGTCGAGAACCGGATGTGCCCGGCCGTGGAGCCACCGGAGCGGAACCGGCCCCAGCGCTTGCGCCCCTCCTCCGGCGGGGTGTCCAGCGCCCCCTCCCCGAAGGCCGCCTCGACCGCCTCCCGCACCGCGTCCAGGTCGACCCCGATCGTGGCCAGGACCTGCCGGTCCCCCTTCCCCCGCAGGCGCCGCACCGCCTGCCGCGCCGCCTCCTGGTCCAGGCCGGCCCCGATCAGCACGGCCGTCGCCGGATCCTGCGACTGCTCCAGGACCCCCAGCAGGAGGTGCTCCGTCCCGACCCGGTCGTCCCGCAGCTGCCTCGCCTCCTCCTGGGCGATGACCACGACCCTCCGGGCCTCCTGGGTGAACCGTTCGAACATCGCTCAGCCTCCGTCCTCGCCCTTGCCGGGCCCCCGTCGTGCGTGCTTCTTGTGGACCGCCTGCCTGGTCACCCCGAGGCAGACCGCGATGTCCTGCCAGGACCAGCCCTGCGACCGGGCGTTGCCCACCTGGAGGGCCTCCAGACGGTCCGCCAGATCACGCAGGGCGCGGACCGCCCGGAGCCCTACGGCGGGGTCACGACTGCTCGCGGCGGCCGCGAGCTCTCCGCTCTCGCTCATGACGTCAACTCTGGTTGACACCCTCCGGAATGTCAACCCTGGTTGACAACTGCGCGGCGGTTCGGCCGAGCGGCGGGCCGGCGGCTCAGCCGAACCGCCGCGCCAACGCCTCCTCGAAGGTCCCCCGCCCCACCGCCCGCTCCGGCGTCGTCAGCCCACCCGCCCGCAGGGCCCGACCCACCGCCCCCGGCACCCGCAGCGGCAGCACCGGCCGCCGCCGGCCCGCCGCCCGCAGGTACGCCTCCGCCAGCTCCCGGTACGACCGCACCCGCGGCCCGCCCACCTCCGGCGCGAACCCGGCCGGCTCCCGCCCCACCAGCTCCACCAGCCGCTCCGCCACCTCCCGGACGTCCACCGGCTGCACCCCGGCGCCGCTCACCACCGGGAACACCGGCAGCCGCGCGCTCAGGTCGAAGGCCTTGAACAGCAGGTCGTGGAACTGCGTCGCCCGCAGCACCGTCCACCCCAGCCCCGACTCCCGCACCACCCGCTCACAGTCGAGCTTCGCCCGGTAGTACCCGAGCGGCACCCGGTCGATCCCCACGATCGACACGTACACCAGGTGCCGCACCCCGGCCCGCCGGGCCTCCGCCACCAGCCGCCCGACCCCCTCCACGTCCTTCCTCCCCTGCGTGGTCGCGCAGTCCAGCACCGTCTCCACCCCGGCCACGGCCGCCGCGATCCCGGCCCCGCCCACCAGGTCCCCGACCACCCACTCGACCCCGTCACCCGCCGCCCGCGCCCGACGGCTCAACCCCCGCACCGCCACCCCGCGCGCCACCAGCAGCCGCACCACCTCCCGCCCCAACGTCCCCGTCGCCCCGGTCACCAGCACCGTCCCCGTCACCACACCACTCCTCTCACCGAACGCCGAGCACCCGCGCGCCCACGCACCCCCTATGACCGACCACCACCCCCATCCGTGACATCGGCGCCCCGGGACAACGAGAAGAGGCGGGGGGGGGCGCGGGGCAGAACCCCCCCCCGCCCCCCCGGGGGCCCCCCCCCGCGGGCGCGCCGGAGCGGGTATAACAAAAACAAACAC
>NZ_JBHWIV010000039.1:14004-69107 GCF_042731675.1 Kitasatospora sp. NPDC059827
GCTGCTTCATTTGTTTATACTCTCACCCCTTTTCCCCGCCCCCCCCCCCCCTCCGTGACCTGGGCCCCCGGGCACATCGCTATGGGGGGGGGCGGGCCGGGTAAGCCCCCCCCCCGCCTCAGCGGTGGCTCACCCGCGCGGGGTCAGCGCTGCGGTCAGCTGCAGCCGCTGGTGGAGCCGCAGCCCTCGCAGAGGTAGCAGCTGCCGGCGCGGCGCATCTTGGTGCCGCAGGAGAAGCAGAGCGGCGCGTCGGCGTTGAGGCCGAGCTGGATCTCCATCAGCTCCGTGGAGTTGTGGGCCTGCTTCGGGGCCGCCTTGGGCGCCTCGACGGCCGGGGCGGGGGTCGGGGCCGGCTTGGCCGCGGCGACCGGGGCGGACTGGGCGAGGGACTCGGTGTCGAGCTCCTCGGCCTCCAGCGGCTCGTAGGAGCCGGTCTCCAGGTGGCGGGTGCGCTCCTCGACGGAGTGGATCCCCAGCGCCGAGCGGGTCTCGAACGGCAGGAAGTCCAGCGCCAGGCGGCGGAAGATGTAGTCGACGATCGACTGGGCCATCCGCACGTCCGGGTCGTCGGTCAGGCCGGCCGGCTCGAAGCGCATGTTGGTGAACTTCGAGACGTAGGTCTCCAGCGGCACGCCGTACTGGAGGCCGACCGAGACGGCGATGGAGAAGGCATCCATCATGCCCGCGAGGGTCGAGCCCTGCTTGGACATCTTCAGGAAGACCTCGCCGAGGCCGTCGTCCGGGTAGGAGTTGGCGGTCATGTAGCCCTCGGCGCCACCGACCGTGAAGGAGGTGGTGATGCCCGGGCGGCCCTTGGGCAGGCGCTTGCGGACGGGGCGGTACTCGACGACCTTCTCGACCACGGCGGCGGGGGCGGGGGCCTCCTCGGCCTTGGCCTCGGTCTCGGAGTCCTTCTTCTTGGCCGAGAGCGGCTGGCCGACCTTCGAGTTTTCGCGGTAGATGGCGAGCGCCTTGACGCCCATCTTCCACGCCTCGAAGTAGATCTCCTCGACGTCCTCGACGGTCGCCGTGGCGGGCATGTTCACGGTCTTGGAGATGGCGCCGGAGATCCACGGCTGGATCGCCGACATCATCCGCACGTGGCCCATCGGGGAGATGGAGCGCTCGCCCATCGCGCAGTCGAACACCTCGTAGTGCTCGGCCTTGAGGCCCGGCGCGTCCACCACGTTGCCGTGCTCGGCGATGTGGGCGACGACCGCCTCGATCTGCTCGTCCTGGTAGCCGAGGCGCTTGAGGGCGCGCGGGACGGTGCCGTTGACGATCTGCATCGAGCCGCCGCCGACGAGCTTCTTGAACTTGACCAGGGCGAGGTCGGGCTCGACGCCGGTGGTGTCGCAGTCCATCATCAGGCCGATGGTGCCGGTCGGGGCGAGGACCGAGGCCTGGGCGTTGCGGAAGCCGTTCTGCGCGCCGATGCGCAGCACGTCCTGCCAGGACTTGTTGGCCCGGAGCCAGACCGGGGCATCCAGGTCGTCGAAGGAGACGGCGTCCAGGGAGGCGTCGGCGTGCTGCTTCATGACCCGCTGGTGCGCGGTGGCGTTGCGGGCGTAGCCGTCGTACGGGCCGACGACGCCGGCGAGTTCGGCGCCGCGGCGGTAGGCGGTGCCGGTCATCAGCGAGGTGATGGCGCCGGCCAGGGCGCGGCCGCCGTCGCTGTCGTAGGCGTGGCCGGTGGCCATCAGCAGGGCGCCGAGGTTGGCGTAGCCGATGCCGAGCTGGCGGTAGGCGCGGGTGGTCTCGCCGATCTTCTCGGTGGGGAAGTCGGCGAAGCAGATGGAGATGTCCATCGCGGTGATGACCAGCTCGACGACCTTGGCGAACCGCTCCGCGTCGAACGAGTCGTCGTCGCGCAGGAACTTCATCAGGTTCAGCGAGGCCAGGTTGCAGCTGGAGTTGTCCAGGTGCATGTACTCCGAGCACGGGTTGGAGGCGTTGATGCGTCCGGACTCGGGGCAGGTGTGCCACTGGTTGATGGTGGAGTCGTACTGGATGCCGGGGTCGGCGCAGGCCCAGGCGGCCTCGGCCATCTTGCGGAACAGCTTCTTGGCGTCGACGGTCTCGATGACCTCGCCGGTCATCCGGGCGCGCAGGCCGAATTCGGTGCCGTTCTCGACGGCGGTCATGAATTCGTCGTTGACGCGGACCGAGTTGTTGGCGTTCTGGTACTGGACGGACGTGATGTCGTCGCCGCCGAGGTCCATGTCGAAGCCCGCGTCGCGCAGGGCGCGGATCTTCTCCTCCTCCTTCACCTTGGTCTCGATGAAGGCCTCGACGTCCGGGTGGTCGACGTCCAGCACGACCATCTTGGCCGCGCGCCGGGTGGCGCCGCCGGACTTGATGGTGCCGGCGGAGGCGTCGGCGCCGCGCATGAAGGAGACCGGGCCGGAGGCGTTGCCGCCGGAGGAGAGCAGCTCCTTGGAGGAGCGGATCCGGGAGAGGTTGAGGCCGGCGCCGGAGCCGCCCTTGAAGATCATGCCCTCTTCCTTGTACCAGTCGAGGATCGACTCCATGGAGTCGTCGACGGACAGGATGAAGCAGGCGCTGACCTGCTGGGGCTGCTTGGTGCCGACGTTGAACCAGACCGGCGAGTTGAAGCTGAACACCTGGTGGAGGAGGGCGTGGGTCAGCTCGTGCTCGAAGGTCTCGGCGTCGTCCTTGGTGGCGAAGTAGCCGTGCTTCTCGCCGGCCGCGCGGTAGGTGAGCACCACGCGGTCGATGATCTGCTTGAGGCTCCACTCGCGCTGGGGGGTGCCGACGGCGCCGCGGAAGTACTTGGACGTGACGATGTTGACGGCGTTGACCGACCAGAAGTCGGGGAACTCGACGCCGCGCTGCTCGAAGTTGATGGAGCCGTCACGCCAGTTGGTCATGACGACGTCGCGCCGCTCCCAGCTGACCTCGTCGTACGGGTGCACGCCAGGGGTGGTGTGGATGCGCTCCATCCGGAGACCGCCCTTCGGGGCCTTGGCACCCTTGGTCACGGCCTTCTCGGACTTCGACCCGCGTGCGGAACCGCTCGTGGTGTCTGTCACTTCTCGCTCCTCCTCCTGGGCAAACGCCCGAAGTGCCCCGAAAAATCCGGGCACCGCTGGTTCGTTCTTCCGGTGTGCGGGCAGACGGGACCCCGTCCGCTTACGCACGGTTTGTAGTGTTCTGTGCCCCGTTTTCGGGCACGCGTGGGCCCACGCGGGGCCGGTGTGGTGCTACCGGCCCACGGGGGCCGCATGGTGGTGGCTCCTGGGCGGGCCCGCAGGGGCCCGGCGCGCCTCCTAGGGCGCGGCGGCGGGAACGGGCACGCAGGTGCCGTCCGCCTCGGGGGCGGGCCGCTCGGCGCGGATCTCCGCGATGGCGGCCTCGAAGTCCTCGAGTCCGTCGTACGCCTGGTACACGCTGGCGAAGCGCAGGTAGGCGACCACGTCGAGGTCCCGCAGCGGGCCGAGTATGGCCAGCCCGACGTCGTGGGTGGTCAGCTCGGCGCTGCCGCTGGCCCGCACGCACTCCTCGACCCGCTGGCCGAGCTGGGCGAGGGCGTCCTCGGTGACCGGGCGGCCCTGGCAGGCCTTGCGGACTCCGGTGATGACCTTCTGCCGGGAGAACGGCTCGGTGACGCCACTGCGCTTGATGACCATCAGCGCGGCCGTCTCCACGGTGGTGAAACGGCGACCGCAGTCCGGGCACTGCCGACGACGGCGAATGCAGCTGCCGTCCTCGGTGGTCCGACTGTCGACGACGCGGCTGTCGGAGTGCCGGCAGAAGGGGCAGTGCACCTGGGGATCCCTCCCTGGCAGGACGTGCGGACCGGTTGAGTCTATGCGATGCGCCCCCGCCTTCGGCAAGCTGATCATGCGGCGCGACCACTAGTACTGGGCACGGAGAGGACTCTAGCCACTACATCTAGGTCTCGGGGGGAGGTGACACCCCTGGCGTGTCGGCGCCGATTAGACTTCCGGAGTCGACATCCGGTCGAACATTTACTCGATGTACAACAAAGCCTTGATCGAGTCAGTCAACTCCCGAATAATTCACTCGAACGTGTGTTTGGCGCAACCTTTCGATAGGAGGCGCGTTGGGCTGGAAAAGGGGAGAGGACAGCCGTCGAGAGGGGCCGCCGTGAACACCGTCGAAACCAACACCATCCCGGTGCAGGAACACTCCCAGTTCAAGGTGGGGCAGCGCACCACGAATCAGCAGAGCGTGGACATCAGCATGGACCGTAGCGAAGACCACCGCCTCTCCGGCCCGGCCGTTTCCACCACGGGCCGCGTTCCCGACCAGCCGATCGAGCACTCCCCCACCATGGACGACACCCATCCCTCCCCGGCCCGCTCGATGCCCGGCCGCCCCCCCGGCATCCGCACCGACGAGGCCGGCCTCACCGAGCGCCAGCGCCGGGTGATCGAGGTCATCCGCGACTCCGTCCAGCGCCGCGGCTACCCGCCGTCCATGCGCGAGATCGGCCAGGCCGTCGGCCTGTCCAGCACCTCCTCGGTCGCCCACCAGCTGATGGCCCTGGAGCGCAAGGGCTTCCTGCGCCGCGACCCGCACCGCCCGCGCGCCTACGAGGTCCGCGGCGTCGAGGTGGCCCGCCCCAACACCGCCGAGACGGCCGGGCGGCCCTCCACCTCGTACGTGCCGCTGGTCGGCCGGATCGCGGCCGGTGGTCCGATCCTGGCCGAGCAGACGGTCGAGGACGTCTTCCCGCTGCCGCGCCAGCTGGTCGGTGAGGGCGAGCTGTTCGCCCTCACCGTGCGCGGCGACTCGATGATCGAGGCGGCCATCTGCGACGGCGACTGGGTCACGGTGCGCCGCCAGCCGGTCGCCGAGAACGGCGACATCGTGGCCGCCATGATCGACGGCGAGGCCACCGTCAAGCGGCTCAAGCGCGAGGACGGCCGGATCTGGCTGATGCCGCACAACCCGGCCTACGAGCCGATCAACGGCGACAACGCCACCATCCTGGGCAAGGTGGTCGCGGTCCTGCGCCGCCTCTGACGGCGGCACCCGGCCGCCACCTCGAGCGGCCGGCACGACGACGGGAAGGGGCTCCACCGCGTCAGCGGGGAGCCCCTCCGTCCGTCCTGCACCACGTGCCGGGGCCGCTCAGCCCCGCTTCACCACCGGCCGCACCGGCGCCGCCGAGGCGTCGATCGCCGCCAGCGAGCGCCGCACCTGGTTGCGGTCCGTGGTGTACCAGAACTCCGGCATCGAGGACCGGAAGAAGCCCCCGTACCGCTTGGTCTCCACCCGCGGGTCGAGCACCGCGACCACGCCCCGGTCCTCCGCCGCGCGCACCAGCCGGCCCGCGCCCTGCGCCATCAGCAGCGCCGCGTGGGTCGCCGCGACCGCCATGAAGCCGTTCCCGCCGTGCTGTTCGACGTCCTTCTGGCGGGCGCTCATCAGCGGGTCGTCCGGCCGGGGGAAGGGGATCCGGTCCATCACGACCAGCTGGCAGGCCGAGCCGGGCACGTCCACGCCCTGCCAGAGCGAGAGGGTGCCGAACAGGCAGGTGGTGGCGTCCGAGGCGAACTCGCGGATCAACTCGCCGAGGGTGTCCTCCCCCTGGAGCAGGATCCGGTGGTCGAGCCGCTCCCGCATCGCCTCGGCGGCGGCCTGGGCGCCGCGCATCGAGGAGAACAGGCCCAGGGTGCGCCCGCCGGCCGCTTCGACCAGCTCGGCCAACTCGTCCAGCATGTCGGGCCGTTCGGGGTCCCGCCCGGGGTCCGCGAGGTGCTTGGCCACGTACAGGATGCCCTGCTTGGGGTACTTGAACGGCGAGCCGACGTCGATGCCCCGCCAGTGCGGGACGGCGTCCTCGCCGAAGCCGGAGCCGGCCTCCGGGTTGTCACCCGGCGTGCGCTGGTCCGGCAGTCGGGTCTCCTTGGGCAGGCCGAGCGAGCCGGCCACGCCGTTGAAGTCCCCGCCGAGCTTGAGGGTCGCCGAGGTCAGGACGACCGAGCGCTCCTTGTACAGGCCCTCGCGCAGCAGCCCGGACACGCTCAGCGGCGCGACCCGCAGCGAGGCGGTGCCCAGCCCGTAGCGGTCGCTGCGCTCGATCCAGACCACGTCGTACTCGGAGCCCTCCAGCAGCCGGTCGGCCGTCTCGTGCAGGGTCTCGGCCGAGGCCATCGCCTGCTTGCGGACGGCATCCTCGTCGCTGAGGCCCTTGTCCCGGGTCTCGCCGAGCGAGGTGATCACCTGCCGGGAGGCGTCCCGGATCGCGGTGACGGCGTAGGCCAGGTACTCGGGCAGTTCCTCGACCCGGCCGGGCTGGGCGGTCTCCATCAGGCCGTGGTAGTTCTCGGCGGCGGCCTGCAGCGCGTCCACGGCCTTCTCGTTGGCCAGTCGGGCGGCCCGCTTGACCGCCCGGTTGACGGCGCCGACGGTCAGCTCGGCGGTGGCCGCGCCGGTGACCCGGTTGACCAGCTCGTGCGCCTCGTCGACGATCAGCAGCCCGTGCTCGGGCAGCACCGGCGCGCCCTCGATCGCGTCGATCGCGAGCATCGCGTGGTTGGTGACCACGACGTCCGCGAGCTTGGCCCGCTCCCGGGCCTTCTCCGCGAAGCACTCCTGCCCGTACGCGCAGCGGGTCGCGCCCAGGCACTCCTTGGAGGTGACGGAGAGCTGCGCCCAGGCCTTGTCCGAGACGCCGGGGCTCATGTCGTCCCGGTCGCCGGTCTCGGTCTCGTCGGCCCAGTCGCGCAGCCGGAGCACGTCCTGGCCGAGCTTGCCGGTGGGGCCGCCGAGCGCGTCGACCGGGTCGAACAGGCCCTCGCCCTCCTCGCTCGGGGTGCCCTCGTTGGCCCGGTGCAGGCACAGGTAGTTGGAGCGGCCCTTGAGCATCGCGTACAGCGGGCGGCGGCGCAGCACCGGGTGCAGCGCCTCGACCGTGCGCGGCAAGTCCCGTTCCACCAGCTGGCGTTGCAGGGCCAGGGTGGCGGTGGCGACCACCACCCGGTCGCCGTGGGCGAGGGCCGGCACCAGGTAGGCGAGGGACTTGCCGGTGCCGGTGCCGGCCTGGACGAGCAGGTGCTCGGAGTGGTCGACGGCGTCGGCGACGGCCTCGGCCATCCGCATCTGGCCGGGGCGCTCCACACCGCCGACGGCCTCGACCGCGGCGTGCAGGAGCTCGGGAATCCGCGAGCGCGGGACGGCGACGGCTTCCTCGGCCGCGTCGCCGAGGTCCGTCGCCCGCTGGGATTCAGAGTCGTGGGATTCGGAGTCGTTCGTCATGACCCTTCCACCCTACGGGGCGGGGGTGACAATCCGGTCCCGTTGTCCGGGGCGGGGGCCGGGCGGCCGCACCTCCACGCCGACCAGGGCGTTCGGCACGGTGCCGTGCCGGACGGCGTGCGGGCGGTGCGGGCGGTCCTGGTAGCCGTCCATGAGCAGCCGGTTGCGGTTGAGGCAGAGCCGGTCGATCCGGGGCCGGAACAGGTCGAACAGGTCGAAGCGCTCGCGCAGCTCGGGGAAGCGGGCCTGGTAGCGGTGGATCTCCGCGCGCAGCAGGGCCCAGAAGTCGGTCTCGGCGAGGCCGGCCTGCGCCTCCAGCAGCGGGGCGAGGTAGCGGAAGACGCCGATGAACAGCCCGGAGTGGATGAACTGGCACAGCCCCTGGGGGTTCTCCCGCAGCAGCACCTCGGCGACCTCGGGGGGCAGCGCGCGCAGCTCGGGGAGGTCCTGGTCGCTGAGGTTGACGTCGTCGACGAAGTCCTTGACCGCGAGCCGGGTCGGGGTGCCGCGGTCGTCGAAGACCACGACGGCGTTCTCGCCGTGCGGGGAGAAGACCAGTCCGTAGCGGTAGAGGAAGTGCAGCAGCGGCGGCAGCAGCGCGGCGAACAGCCGGGCGGTCCACCCGGCGGGGGTGAGGCCGGAGCGGGCGATCAGTTCGACGGCGAGGGCGCGCCCGTCGGAGCCGCTCTGCAGCAGGGCGGCGAGGGTGCGGGCGCGCTCGTCGCCGGCCAGGAAGGGGCCGAGCGGTTCGCGCCAGATCGCGCCGAGCAGTTCCTTGTACTGGTACGGCGAGTCGGGCATCTCCCGGTAGAGCGGGTGGTCGACGGTGACGGAGGCGATCTCGCCGAGCAGGATCACCCGGCACTCGTCCCGCAGGTACGGGTCGGCGTCGCGCAGCCCGTGCAGCCAGGCGGTGACGGCGGGCGCGGCGAGGGTGCGTTCGACCGGCAGCCCGCGCCAGACCAGGGTGTTGAGGATGGACAGCGGCAGCTTGACGGTGCAGCGCTCGGGGTGGGCGGTGTTGAAGAAGGAGCGGATGGACTGCTGGGGCAGCCGTGGGTCGCCGTCCGAGGCCAGCGGGACGATCTCGCCGGAGGCGATCCAGGGCGCGAACAGCGGCAGGACCGTCTCGTCCCACTGCCAGGGGTGGACGGGCAGCAGCAGGTAGTCGTCGGCGTCGGCGCCGAGCGGGGCGCGCAGTGCGGCCTCGTCGTCCAGTTCGCGGGCGTACAGCTGCTCGGGGCGTTCCAGGCCGGGCACGCCGCGGTACTCGGCGAGCCGGCGGTGGACGGCGATCCAGGGCAGCGGCCGGGGGCTGCGGGCCTCCGGGGCCCAGCGGGCGGCGTCGGTGCCGGAGAAGCCGATCCGGCCCTTGTTGGGGACGATCCACGGGTGGCCGCCCTGCCGGCCCTCCAGGGCGGGGTGGTCGAGGTCGGCGAGCTCGGCGGCGGTGAGCGCGGTGGCGAGCTGGCGGGCGTCGGCGGTCAGCGTGGCGGACAGCTCGCGGACCAGGTGGGCGGTGGTGTCGCCGCGCATCCCGAGCGCGTCCCGGGCGTACGGGAGGAAGCGCAGCGGGTCCAGGCCGTCCGGGCGGGAGCAGCGGATCGACCCGGGGTCGACCTGCCAGCTGTCGTAGGCGCCGCGCCGGGCGGCGAAGCGGTACTCGGCCTCGGGGAGCTTCAGCAGGTACTCGCCGTCGAGGGGGCCCGGGACGGGCTTGAGCAGGTCCTCGTAGGCGAACTCGCCGAGCATCTTGGCCAGCAGGGCGCGGCCGGCCCGCTGCCAGTGCCCGGCGGTGAGGTGCGGGGGCAGGTAGAGCGGCGGTTCAGCGGCCGACGGTTGCGGCACGGGTCAGCTCCTGGGGGTGGGGGACGACGGGGGTCTGCTCGATCGGGGCGCCTACGGGCCCGGCCGCGGCCGGCGCCGCGGTCGGCGCCCCGGGCGGCGCGAAGCCGGTCCAGGCGGTGCGGTCGGGCAGCCGGTGGACGGTCCGGCCGGTGACGGCGTTGAGGATGACGGCGGCCCGGTGGGCGCCGAGGCCGAGGTCGGGGGCGCCGACCCCGTGGGTGTGGAGTTCGGCGTTCTGGACGTAGAGGCCGCCGGTGAGCTCGGGCCGGGTGGCGACCCGGTGGTCGAGGTCGACCCGGTAGCGCCCGGTCTCGTCCCAGTCGATCAGGTGGGCGAGCGGTTCGAGCGCGGCCGGGCGGGCGGCGCGGTAGCCGGTGGCGAGCACCACGGCGTCGGTGCGCAGCACGTGCTCGGCGCCGGAGTCGGTGTGCCGGCAGTCCAGTTCGAGTCCGCCGCAGGGCCCGGGCCGGGCCGCGGTGACGGCGGTGCCGGGGGTGATCTCGACCGGGGCGGTGTCGATCGGGCGGCCGATGGTGCGCTCGTAGAGGTGGTCGTGGATCTCGGCGAGGGTCTCCGCGCTGGCGGCCTTGTGCAGCTGCCACTGGGCGGTGACCAGGGCGTCCCGGACCGGGCCGGGCAGGCCGTGGAAGTAGCGGGTGTAGTCGGGGGTGAAGTGTTCCAGGCCGAGCTTGGAGTACTCCATGGGGGCGAGCGCCCGGGTGCGGGTGAGCCAGCGCAGCCGGACGCCGTCGTCCTGGTGGCGGCGGAGCAGGTCGAGGAAGACCTCGGCGCCGGACTGTCCGCTGCCGACCACGGTGATGTCCCGGGCGTCCGCGAGCTCGGCCCGGCGGTCCAGGTACTCGGCGGAGTGGAAGGCCCGCGGGCGGTCGGCCAGGGCGGCGAAGGCCTCGGGGAGCACCGGCCGGGTGCCGACGCCGAGCGCGAGGTTGCGGGCCCGTACGGCGCTGCGCCGGCCGGTCGCGGTGTCGGTCAGCTCGACCCGGAACAGCGGGCCGTCCCGGTGCAGGGCGGTGACCTCGGCGCCGAAGCGGCAGTTGGGCAGCCGGTCGGCGGCCCAGCGGCAGTAGTGGTCGTACTCGCGGCGGGGCAGCTGGAAGCGTTCGGCGAAGTAGAACGGGAACAGCCGGTCCTGGGCGCGCAGGTAGTTGAGGAAGGACCACGGGTTGGTCGGGTCGACGAGTGAGACGAGGTCGGCCAGGAAGGGCACCTGCATCCGGGCGCCGTCCACCAGCATGCCGTGGTGCCAGCGGAATTCGGGGCGCTGGTCGCAGAAGAGCGTGCGCAGCCCGGGTACCGGCTCGGCGAGGGCGGCGAGCGAGAGGTTGAACGGGCCGATGCCGACGCCGAGCAGGTCGTAGGGGGGTTCGTGGGGTGTCGAGGTGTCCACAGGGGTGTCCTAGGCGGGGAGTGGCGCTTCGCGGTCGCGCACCATCAGCGCGGCGCGCTTGTCGGGCAGGTCGAGTTCGGCGGCGGCCCGGAATCCGGCCCGTTCGAAGGCCCGGACCGAGCGCCGGTTGCGGACGTCCGGTTCGGCCACCACCCGTTGGCAGTCGGGCCGGTGGCGCAGCACGAGGGCGGCGACGGCGGCCAGCAGCTGGGCGCCGAGGCCGCGGCCGCGGCTGGTGGCCGGGCCGAGCAGCAGGTGCACGCCGGTGTCGTGCGGGCGGGCGGGGTAGTGCCCGGCGAGCGGGTCGAGGTCGGCGCGGTAGACCTCCCAGTAGCTCATCGGGGTGCCGTCGAGCAGTCCGAGGCAGGGCAGGCTGCGTCCGTCGCCGTCCAGTTGGGCCCGGACGTGCCGTTCGGTGACGGCGGGCGGCCCGGCGAGCTCCCAGAAGGCGTCGACCTCGGGGTCGTTCATCCATCCGGTGAGCAGCTCCAGGTGGTCGGGCAGCCGGACCGGGCCGAGCCGGAACCGGCCGGCCGGGGTGGGGACTTCGCCCCACCCGGGCAGCTCGTCGGGCATCAGGCGCCCGCCACCGGGTTGGGGATGTCCACGTACACGGACTGGGTGGCGACCGGGCCGACCAGTTCGTCGAGGCCGTTGATCCGGGTGAGCAGGTTGGCCTTGCAGGGCAGGGTGGGCGCGTCCAGCAGCAGGGCGGGCAGGGCGGAGCCGGTGGCGGCGGCCCGCGGGCCGGCCAGGAACCGGCGCAGCCCGGCCAGCAGCACCGTCTCCTCGGCGAGGCCCTGGGAGCCGAAGGCGCCGATCAGGCCGAGCACGTGGTTGATGCCGAGGTAGTAGGCGAAGTGGTGGTCGATGACGTCGTCCGGCAGGAAGGTGTCGCTCTGCTCGCCGAGTCCGGGCAGCCGGGCGGTGAGCCGCTCGGCGGCGCTCTCCCGGTAGTAGTAGCCCTGGTTGTCGCGGTAGCGGCCGCCGCTGGGCCAGCCCTCGGCGTCGAGCAGGACGATGCTGTTCTGCTGGTGGGCCTCCAGGGCGATGCCGCCGCGGCCGTCCAGCCAGAGCACGGGCAGCACGACGGCGTCCAGGTAGCGCAGGAACCATTCGGCGGCCACGGTGCGCAGCGGGCGGCCGGTGCGGGCGGCGAGCGCGCGCAGGGTGTCGCCGAGGGCGGACGGCACGGTGGCGCCGGCGCCGCGCGGCTGTTCGGCGACGAACCCGGCGACGCAGAGGGCGCGTTCGGCCGGCCCGAAGGGCTGGGCGCGCAGCACGGTGTCCAGCCCGCCGGGGTCGCCGAGGTCGGGGTGGTCGACGCCGATCCAGGCGGGGTCGCGGACGATGTCGAAGCCGGGGTGGGCGGCCCGCCACTCGGCGGCGAGGCCGCTCTCCAGCAGCCGGTGCACCTCCAGGCCGCGGTGGAGTTCCTTGCGCAGGTTCTCCCGGCGGGAGTTGGTGATCCGCAGGCCGAGCGAGAGCTTGAGCATCCACGGGGTGCCGGGCCGGTAGACGGTGCGCACCGAGGAGGTGGGGTACCAGGGTTCGCCGGCCGGGCCGAGGTCGTGCAGCAGCCCGTCGGCGAGCAGCGCGGCGACGGTCGGGCGGTGGGCGAGTTCGCGGGCCTGCCAGGGGTGCAGCGGCAGGGCGGCGGTGCCGGGCGGCAGGGTCGCGTGGCCGCCGAGGAGGGCGGCGGTGATCCGGTCGGCGCTCTCGGCGACGGCGGATCCGGCCGCGAGCAGGCCGCGGTCGACGGCGTACCAGTGGACCTGGAAGGAGCCGTGGAGTTCGGGCGAGTAGGCGGCGCTCTGGGCCGGTCCGAGGCCGTCGCGGCTCTTCGGGGTGGGGTGCAGGGGGTGGCCGAGCAGCAGGGCCTGTTCGGCGGCGAGGAAGGCGGAGCGTTCCGGTCCGCCGGGTTCGGCGGCGGTGCGGCGGTGGGCGAGGATCTCGGCGGTGCGCACCACCGAGTCGGCGACCCGGGCGGCGAGGTCGGCGACCCGGGCGGGGTCGGGCCGTTCGGCGGCCGCGGCGGCGAGCAGGGCGGCGGCGGTGACGGCGTCCACCGGGGCCGCGGAGCCGTCTCCCGCCGGGGCGCCGTCCCCGGCCGAGAGGGTGGCCGGGCCGAAGCGGTGCCAGCCGCCGGGCGACCAGTGCCGGACGGCGGCGGTGAGCCGGGCGGCCCCGCCGAGGACGTCGATCCGCAGTCGGCCGTCCGCCCCGGGGCGGGCCCCGGTCTCCCGGGCCCAGCAGCGCAACAGGGCTTCCAGGGCCGCCTGTTCGGCGGCGACGGCGGGGTCGGGGTGCAGCAGCGGATCGGGGTGCAGCAGCGGGTCGGGGCCGGAGGCGGCCCGCTGCGCGGTCGGCGGCGGTACGGGCGGGGCTCCGGTGAGGGCGGTGCTCAAGGCTGCTCCTTGGTGCGCGTGGGGGTGCGGACGCGCGCGGGTGGTGGAGAGGGTCGGCGGGCGCTCGCACCGTCGCGTCAGGTAAGGGTTACCTATCCCTGACGGGTGATCACAAGGACGGCTCACTCGTCCGGGTGAAGATCGGGGATAGTGCGTCACCGGGCGGGGCGGCCCTGCTGTGCCAACGACGGGGCCGGTTCCGCGTCACGGATCGGTGACCTCCGGGCGGTCGCGGAACCCGGGGGGCGGCCGCCGCCGTCCTCCGCGGCGATGGAAGACTCCAGGGCGGCGGGCCGCCGCACCGAGGACCGACCCGACACCGTCCGACCGAGTACAGGGGGAAGCGCACCGATGCCACCGATCCACCGGTCAGCCCTGGCCGCCGCGCTGGTCGCCGGAACGCTGCTGGCCGTCAGCGCCTGCGGACCGGACGGCCCGGCGGGCGCCGACAGGACCGTCGCCGCACCGCCGCCCAGCACGGACGCGAGCGGCTCCACCGCCCCCGGCGGCGTCATCGGCGGGATCACCCTGCCGTCCGGCCTGCCGACCAGCCTGCTGGAGGGCCTCCCGAAGACCTGGGACGACCTCAAGAAGTGGAAGTACGACGACTGGGACACGTGGGCGTCCAAGCACGTCTTCAACAACCCGGTGGTGAAGGACTTCTGGAACCCGGACAAGATGGGCGACGCCAAGCCCGCCGACCCGGCGCCGCCGACCGCCAAGCCGGCCGCCGCCGACGGCGTGACCGACCCGGAGCCGCCGGTGGTCAAGGCCGTCCAGGTGCCCCGCCCGTACCTCAAGCAGCCCTCCGGGAAGGTGTTCTTCTCCGCCCAGGGCGGCCGGGGCAACTGCTCGGCGACGGTGATCGCCGACCCCCAGCACCCGGGCAGGAGCAATCTGGTCTGGACGGCGGCCCACTGCGTGCACGAGGGCAAGGGCGGCGACTTCTACAAGAACCTGGTCTTCGTCCCCGCCTACAACAACTCGGGTGCCTCCAGCGGCGGCAAGAAGGCCCCGCTGTCCGACCTCGCCCCGCTGGGCACCTGGTGGGCCGATCAGATCGTCACCTCCCCCCAGTGGATGGTCGAGGGCGGGCAGACCGGTGATGCCGCCAACCAGTACGACTTCGCCGTGATGCGCGTGCACAACCAGAACGACACCGGCAAGTCCCTGGAGGAGACGGTCGGTTCGGCCGTCCCGGTGTGGTTCGACGCGCCCCGCGACCAGCTCAAGGTCTCGGCCACCGGCTACCCGCTGGTCAAGCCGTTCGACGGCCAGGAGCTGTACAAGTGCGACGGCGGCAAGCCCGTCCGGCTGTCCTTCGACCCCAAGCGCCCGTCCATGCTGACCATCGGCTGCAACATGACCCAGGG
This sequence comes from Kitasatospora sp. NPDC059827, assembly GCF_042731675.1. Classification (NCBI taxonomy): domain Bacteria; kingdom Bacillati; phylum Actinomycetota; class Actinomycetes; order Kitasatosporales; family Streptomycetaceae; genus Kitasatospora; species Kitasatospora sp. NPDC059827. The sequence goes on from NZ_JBHWIV010000039.1 coordinate 28,293, forward strand.
CGCCAGCGGCGGCGGCTGGTTCGCCACCATGCCGGACGGGCGGACCGCCCTGGTCAGCAACACCTCGATCGGCACCCAGGAGCACACCTCGCTGAGCGGCCCGTACCTGGAGACGGTCGCCAAGCAGGCCCTGGACTGGATCTCCAGGAAGCAGTGACCGGCACCACCACGGGGGACTCCTCAGCTTGCGCACCATCAGCACCACCGGCACCACTGGCACCACCGGCACCGAAGACTCCACCGGCACCACCCGTACCACCCGCCGCACCCCCCGCACCGGGGGGCGGCGGGCCGCCGCGGCCGGCGCCGCGCTGCTCGCCGCCCTGACGCTCACCGCGACCGCCTGCGCGCCGGACGGCCCCGCCGCCCCCGCCACCCCGCCCGCGGCACTGCCCAAGGCCGCGCCCACCAGCCTGGGCGACCTGAGCGGCTGGAAGCTGGAGGACTGGGCCCGCTACGTCGCCGACAGCGGCTTCGCCAACCAGGTGCCCCCGGGCTACTGGACGGCGGCCCGGACGGAGGCCGCCAGGGCCCGGCCCACCCCCGAGTACGCCCCGACCGCCGCCGCACCCCCCGGCGTCGACCGGGACGCCCCGCCGGCCGTCGTCCAGGCCCGGCCGCAGCCGCACCCGTACGGCCCGGACTCCGCCGTGGTCGGCAGGCTGCTGATGACCACGCCGCAGGGCGACGCGGCCTGCTCCGGCACGGTGGTCGCCGACCCGCTCAACCCGGGCCGCAGCAACCTGGTCCTCACCGCCGCGCACTGCCTGCACGACGGCAGGGGCGGCGGCTGGGTGAAGAACCTGGTCTTCGTCCCCGCCTTCAACCGGGACGGCCGGGCGGCCCGCGGCAAGCCGTACGACGAGCAGCAGGCCGCCCCGTACGGCCGGTGGACGGCGGTGCGCGCCATGGTGTCGCCGACCTGGCTCCAGGAGAGCGGGGTCGGCGCCCACGACCAGTACGACTACGGGATCGTCCGGGTGCGCGGCGAGTCCGCGGCCGGCCCGTCCCTGGAGGAGGCGGTCGGCGGTTCCGTCCCGGTCTGGTTCAACGCCCCGCGCGAGCAGATCACCTCGGCGGTGGTCTTCGGCTACCCGGTGGAGCGGCCCTTCGACGGCATGGAGCTGGAGCGCTGCGACTCCCCCGCCCCGCCGGGCCGACTGTCCTTCGACCGGTCCCGCCCGCCGATGTACGCGATCGGCTGCTCCATGACCGGCGGCGCGGGCGGCGGCGGCTGGTTCATCACCAGGGACGGCCGGCCCAACCTGGTCAGCGTCAGCTCGCTCGGCAGCCGCGGCCCGGCGGGCTACCGGGCCGGGCCGTCCCTCCAGGACCAGGCCAAGCAGGCCTTCGACTACTTCGCCAAGAACGTGAAGTAGCCCCCGGACGCGGTACGTCCGGGGGCCACCCCGACGAGCGGGGACGAGCGGGAACGAGCGGATCAGCCCCGCAGGGCCACCGCGAAGTACTCCAGCTCGGCGGCCAGCTCGGCCGGCACCTTGGCGTGCACCAGCGTGCCGTCGGCGGTGTGCTCGGTGGCGATCAGCTCGCCCTCCTTGTGCACCCGGGAGACCAGGGCGCCCTGGGTGTAGGGCACCAGGGCCCGCACCTCGACGGCCGGTCGCGGCAGCTCGTCGTCGATGAGCCTGAGCAGCTCCTCGATGCCGGCCCCGCTGCGGGCCGACACCACGATGGCGTGCGGCTCGCGGCGCAGCAGGCGCTGCAGCACGTGCGGGTCGGCGGCGTCCGCCTTGTTGATCACCACGATCTCCGGCACGTTCTGCGCGTCGACCGAGACGATGACCTCGCGGACGGCGGCCAGCTGCGTCTCCGGCTCGGGGTGCGAGCCGTCGACCACGTGCAGGATGAGGTCCGCGTCGGCGACCTCCTCCATGGTCGAGCGGAAGGCCTCGACCAGGTGGTGCGGCAGGTGCCGGACGAAGCCGACGGTGTCCGCCAGGGTGTAGAGCCGGCCGCTCGGGGTCTCGGCCCGGCGCACGGTCGGGTCCAGGGTGGCGAACAGCGAGTTCTCCACCAGCACGCCCGCGCCGGTGAGCCGGTTGAGCAGGGAGGACTTGCCGGCGTTGGTGTAGCCGGCGATGGCCACGGACGGCACCTGGTGGCGCTTGCGCTCCTGGCGCTTGGTGTCGCGGCCCTTCTTCATGTCGGCGATCTCCTTGCGGAGCTTCGCCATCTTCTCGCGGATCCGGCGCCGGTCGGTCTCGATCTTGGTCTCACCGGGACCACGGGTGGCCATGCCGCCCCCCGAGGAGCCGGAGCCACCGCCACCCATCTGCCGGGACAGCGACTGACCCCAGCCGCGCAGGCGCGGCAGCATGTACTGCATCTGCGCGAGCGAGACCTGCGCCTTGCCCTCCCGGGACTTGGCGTGCTGGGCGAAGATGTCCAGGATCAGGGCCGTCCGGTCGACGACCTTGACCTTGACCACGTCCTCCAGCTGGATCAGCTGGCCGGGGGTGAGCTCACCGTCGCAGACCACGGTGTCGGCGCCGGTGGAGGCGACGATGTCGCGCAGCTCCTTCGCCTTGCCGGAGCCGATGTAGGTGGCCGCGTCGGGCTTGTCGCGGCGCTGGATGACACCGTCCAGCACCTCGGAACCGGCGGTCTCGGCGAGCGCGGCGAGCTCGGCCATCGAGTTCTCCGCCTCCTCCAGGGTGCCGTCGGTCCAGACGCCGACGAGCACCACGCGCTCCAGGCGGAGCTGGCGGTACTCGACCTCGGTGACGTCTTCGAGTTCGGTGGAGAGGCCGGCGACACGGCGCAGGGCGGCGCGCTCACTGCGGTCGTACTGGTCGCCGTCGTAGTTGTGGCCGAGGTCCTCGTCGATGGCCGCGAGGTCCTCGTCCATGAGGGCTTCCGCTCGCAGACCGTCGAGGCGGCGCGGGGCGTCGGCGTGGTCGCGGGCTTCGAACGTGGAGGTCATTCTGTCCTTTGGTCGCTGGATGGCTTCGGCGTGGTCCCTTGGATCCCACCGGGGCTCCTGTGCCCTGAGAACGCCGTGGACCGGCCGTGAATTCCCCACGATGGTCGCACGCCCGGTGCGGGCCGGTCACCCCCATTTCCACCGGAGTGGCGGGTCTGCGTCCCCTCGGGGGCGTGCGGGCGGCTGACGTCGTACACCCCGGAAACCTTGAGCATCGCCCGCATCAGGGCGGGCAGCGCGCCCGGCTCGGGCAGCTCGACGGTGTAGGTGTGCCGGACCCGCAGCTCCTGCGGCGGTTCGACCTCGGCGGAGACGATGCCGACGCCCTCGGCGGAGATCGCCGCGGTGAGGTCGGCGAGCAGCCGGGGCCGGTTCAGCGCCTCGGCCCGCAGGGTCACCCGGTGGCCGGCCGCCGGGGCGTCCCCGGGCTGCCAGCGGACCTCCAGTTCGGCCCGCCCGTCGGCGCGCAGCCGCTGCCCGGCGGGGCAGGCGGTGCGGTGCACGGCCACCGCGCCGCCGCGGATCGGGTAGCCGGCCACCGCGTCCGGGGGCACGGGCGTGCAGCAGCGGGCCAGCCGCACCTGCGCCCCGGGCCGGCCGGCCACCACGACGGGGGCGGCGCGGCGCTCGCCGGCCCGGTGCGCGGGCGGGGCGGGCTGGCCGCCGGCCGGGCCGGTGCGCACCACCGGCAGCCGGGCCGGGTGGTCGGCCAGCCAGCGCTCGATGGCCAGCCGGGCGGCGGGGGTGCGGGCGTGCGCCAGCCACTCCGGGGACGGCCCGGACGGCTGGGCCCCGCCGCCGGGCGGGAGGCTCTCGGTGAGCACCGCCAGGACGTCCCCGTCCTGCAACGGGGTGGACAGCGCGGTGAGCCGGCCGTTGACCCGGGCGCCGATACATCGGTGGCCGGTCTCCTCGCCGAGCAGGTAGGCGGCGTCCACGCAGCTGGCCCCGGCCCTCAGCTGAAGCGTTTCACCGCTCTCCGTCACCACGGTGATCTCGCGGTCCCCGGCCAGGTCGGCGGTGAGCGCGGACCAGAAGGCGTCCGGGTCGGGGGTCTCCTGCTGCCACTCCAGCAGCCGGCTGAGCCAGCCGGGCCGGGCCGGGTCGGTGCGGTCCAGTTCGTCGGTGTCCTGGGCCGGACCGGCCGGGGTCGGGTCGCCGAGCGCGACCACCCCGGTCTCGGCCACCTCGTGCATCCGCCTGGTCCGCACCAGCACCTCGACCACCGCGCCGCCGTCCAGCGCGACGGCGGTGTGCAGCGACTGGTAGAGGTTGAACTTGGGGGCGGCGACGAAGTCCTTGAACTCCCCGGGCAGCGGCGTCCAGCAGGTGTGCAGCTCGCCGAGCACCGCGTAGCAGTCGGCGTTCTCCTCGACCACCACCAGCAGCCGCCCGAAGTCGGCCGGCTGCGGCTCCTGCGGGCGGCCGTCCCGCCCGGGCGCGGCGGCCCGCTTGATCAGCACCCGGTGCAGCGAGACGCAGTGCCGGGGCCGTACCGTCACCTCGGCGGCGACCCCGGTCTCGGCGAGCTGGCGGGCCAGCCGGCGGGCGAAGGGCTCCAGCAGGGCGTCCGGCTCGGACTCGTGACCGGCCATCAGGCCCCGGGTGCGGGCGTGCTCCTCCGGGTGCAGGGTGGCGAAGACGATGTCCTCCAGCTCCGCCTTGAGCACCTGGATGCCGAGCCGCTCGGCCAGCGGGATCAGCACGTCCCGGGTGACCTTGGCGATCCGCACCTGGCTGGCCGGCTTCATGTGCCGGATGGTGCGCATGTTGTGCAGCCGGTCGGCGAGCTTGATCACCATCACCCGGACGTCGTCCCCGGTGGCGACCAGCATCTTGCGGAAGGTCTCGGCCTCGGCGGCGGCGCCGAAGTCGACCTTCTCCAGTTTGGTCACCCCGTCGACCAGGTAGGCGACTTCGGGCCCGAACCCGGCGCCCACCTGCTCCAGCGTCAACTCGGTGTCCTCGACGGTGTCGTGGAGCAGCGAGGCGACCAAGGTGGTCGTCCCGGCGCCGAGTTGGGCCAGGATCATGGTGACGGCCAGCGGATGGGTGATGTACGGCTCACCGCTCTTGCGCTTCTGGCCGCGGTGGCTGGCCTCGGCCAGCCGGTAGGCCCGGGCCAGCAGGGCGAGGTCCGCCTGCGGGTGGTGCCGCCGGTGCACTTGGACCAGTGGCTCCAGGGCGTCCGGCACGGGCGGCCGGCCGGTGGCCAGCAGGGCGGCCCGCCCGGCCCGGCCGAGCGCGGCCCGGCCGAGCTCCCCCAGGGGCCTCCTGGCCCCGGCCTGCCGTGCGGTCGTCGGCTGCCCCGTGAGGGACTGCCCGGCTTCGATGGTCATCGGCACCTCCGGCAACGTCGCCGGGTGCGGCCCCTCCCCGTGGGGTGACCCGGTGGTCCATGCTACCGAGCAGAGCACGTTCCGCGACGCCGTGATTCCCGTCCGCGACCGGTATCACCCGATCGGGGGGATTCGTCACCGTACGAAGTGGGCAAACCGGGCCATCGCTACGAGGCCCGGCCGATCGACTCCCACCAGCGCGGGTCGATCCGCCCCTCCGCCACGATCACCGCCGGACCGGTCATCTCCACCCGGCCGTCCGGGTGCTCGGTGATGACCAGCCGGCCGCCCAGCACGTCCACCGTGTAGGAGACCGCCTCACCGGTGACCGCCGGGTCCGCGCCGTCCCGGCGGATGGCCGCCACCGCGACGGCGCAGGCACCGGTGCCGCAGGAGCGGGTCTCGCCCGAGCCGCGCTCGTGCACCCGCATCGCCACGTGCCGCGGGCCGCGGTCCACCACGAACTCGACGTTGACGCCCTCCGGGTAGGCGCCCGCGGGGCTGGTGAGCGGGGCGGTGAAGAGGTCCCCGACGTGGTCCAGGCTCTCCACGAAGGCCACCGCGTGCGGGTTGCCCATGTTGACGTTCAGGGCGGGCCAGCGCCGCTCGCCGACCGCGACCTCGATGCCGTCCGGCCCGGGCAGCCTCGCCCGGCCCATGTCGACGGTGACCTCGCCGGGCGTGCCGTCCGCGGCGTCCTCGGCGACCGTCGCGGTGAGCACCCCGGAGCGGGTGGCGATCGCCAGCCCGCCGGGCTTCGCCAGGCCGGCCTCGACCAGGAAGCGGGTGAACACCCGCAGGCCGTTGCCGCACATCTCGGCGATGCTGCCGTCGGAGTTGCGGTAGTCCATGAACCACTCGGCCCGGTCGGCCTGGTCCGCGGCGGCCGGGTCGGCGGCCGCGCGCACCACGCGCAGCAGCCCGTCGCCGCCGATGCCGACCCGGCGGTCGCACAGCGCGGCGACGGCCTCCGGGCCGATCTCCAGCACGCCGTCCGGGTCCGGCACGATCACGAAGTCGTTCTGGGTGCCGTGGCCCTTGAAGAAGGGGAGACCGGCCTGCGGAGAAGAGGATGCGCTCACCCCACCGATGGTACTGAGGGCGGCGGCGGGGCAGGCCGGGGCCCGGCTCAGCGCAGGTAGGCGACCCGCCACACCGCGAGCGCGCAGGCGGCCAGGGCGATCAGGGTGTAGACCGCGATGGCCTTCCAGCCGGCCCGCTGGGCGGAGCCCCGGCGCGGCAGCCCCGGCCACTTGTAGCCGGCGTGCCGGGCGGCCATCGCGCCCCAGCCGAACGAGGCGGCGGTGAACAGCAGCCCGAGCATCCCGACCATGGTGGCCCGCGCCCCGGCCGAGCCGAAGGCGAGCGGGAAGGCGAACATCAGCGAGCCGAGGGTGCCGAGCAGGGCGATCGGCAGGGTCTGCCACCAGCGGAGCCGGCGCAGCGGCCGGATCTCCCGCTCGTGCACGGCGGCGTCCGGCGGGGTGCGGGTGTCCAGTGCGGGCACCGCGGCCGCGTACGAGGTCGGCGCCTCCAGGCCGGTCAGCACGGGGAGGTCGCCCCTGGTCGACTCGTCGAACTCCTCGGCCGGTGCGGTGACACTCCCGCTCTGGCCGGATTCGGGGCCGGTACCCGTCGACACGCGGCCTCCCCTGACAGTTCGACACGAGCGGACTCGCGGCCGGGCACGGTCGGCCCGCGCGGACCGACCCTTACGGCATCGATGATGGCATGTCCAGAGGGGACGTTCGGGGCCTGACCGGGGTCCTCGGGTGATCCGTGGCCATCACGTGATCGGGCCGTGACCCCCGGTTCGTCCTGCACGGTCGCCTGCGCGCGCAGCTGCACCGCCGAATTGGCCGGAACAGACCCCGGGGCCCGACTACGCGGCCGGAACTCCCTGACGTTCGATCAGTTCCAGGGAGCGTTCCAGCAGCTCGACCGGGTCGGTCCCGGCCGGGCGGGAGAGCCAGTGGATGCGGTCGTCCCGACGGAACCAGGACTCCTGCCGGCGGGCGAAGCGCTTGGTGGCCCGGACCGTCTCGGCCCGCGCCTCGTCCTCGGTGCACTCCCCGGCGAAGTGGTCGAGCACCTGCTGGTAGCCGAGCGCCCGGGAGGCGGTCCGGCCCTCCCGCAGCCCGACCCGCTCCAGCGCGCGCACCTCGTCCAGCAGCCCGGCCTCCCACATCCGGTCGACCCGCAGGGTGATCCGCTCGTCCAGCTCGGGGCGCGTCACCGCGACGCCGATCTGCACGGCCTCGTAGACCGCGGTGTTGCTCGGCAGGTTGGCGGTGAACGGCTGCCCGGTGATCTCGATGACCTCCAGGGCACGGACGATCCGGCGCCCGTTGCCGGTCAGGATCGCCTCGGCGGCCGCCGGGTCCAGCCCGGCCAGCCGCCGGTGCAGCGCGTACGGGCCGTCCTGCTCCAGTTCGGCCTCCAGCCGGGCGCGGACCTGCGGGTCGGTGCCGGGGAACTCCATCTCGTCGATCGCGGCCCGGACGTACAGCCCGGAGCCGCCGACCAGGACGGGGGTGCGCCCGGCGGCGAGCAGCCGGTCGATCTCGGCCCGGGCCAGCCGCTGGTACTCGGCGACGCTGGCGGCCTCGGTGACGTCCCAGACGTCCAGCAGGTGGTGCGGCACTCCCCCGCGCTCCGCCACGGTCAGCTTCGCCGTGCCGATGTCCATGCCCCGGTACAGCTGCATCGAGTCGGTGTTGATCACCTCGCCGCCGAGGCTGCGGGCGATGGCGACGGCCAGGTCGGACTTTCCGGCGGCGGTCGCGCCGACGATGCTGATCACACGGGAGCTGCTCACCGCTCCAGTCTCCCAAACCGTCGCGGCACCCGGGGCCGGGCTGCCGCCCGCCGCCGACTGCGCGAGGATGTGACTGTTCCCCGGACTGCCTCCGGCCTGCCCCGCACCCCGGCCCGGCTTTGCGAACTCTTGACCGGTCACGTGCGTTGTGCAGGAGACAGGGAACGAAGGAGATCACCATGGGCCTGATGGACAACCTCAAGGGCAAGGCCGAGGAGCTCAAGGAGAAGGCCAGCGAGCTCGCGGGCAAGCACAGCGACCAGATCGACCAGATGGTCGACAAGGCCGGCGGCGCGATCGACAAGGCGACCAAGGGCAAGTACAGCGACAAGATCGAGCACGGCACCGACAAGGCCAAGGGCGCGGTGGGCGACTTCGCCCACAAGCCGAAGCCGGGCGACGGGGGACAGCCCCCGCAGTCCTGACCGGCCGGGGCTCGGAGACGGGCCCTACGCCCAGGACGCCACGAAGTACCCGACCCCGTACGGCGCGTCCTGGTAGCCCAGCCGCGCGGTGAGGCCGGCGCCCTCGGCGGCACCGGCCAGCACCTGCCAGGGCGCCCGGCCCTCGGCCTTGAGCTCGGCTGCCAGCGCCGGGTCCAGGGCCGCCAGGGCGGGCAGGTCGGCCGAGCCCAGGGCGGCGGCCAACCCGGCGTCGAAGCCCTCGGCCCGCTCGTCCAGGTAGCCGGGGGCCTTCAGCGAGCGGCAGGCGCTGCCGTCGCCGAGCACCAGCAGGGCGACCTTGTCGGCCAGCCCGGCCAGGCCCTGGCCGAGGCCGAGCATCCGGTCGACGGGGGCGTCCGCGGGCACCGCGCAGGCGTGCGTCGGCACGGTCACCCCGGCGCGCTCCAGCAGCCAGGCCCCGACGGTCAGCGAGGGCGCCAGCTCCGGCCCCTCGACCCGCCCGCCGGGCAGCTTGGCGACCAGCGGCACCCCGTAGCGGTGGAAGGACCCGGCCCCGCCCTCGGTCCACACCTCGGCCTCCGGCCCGGCTCCCACCACCACGACCAGCTCCGGCCCGGCCGCGACCAGCGCCGCCAGCGCCTCGTCACAGGCGGCGCGCAGCCCGTCCAGCTCGGGCGCGGCCCCGGCGGCGACCTCGGGGACGAGCAGCGGCGGACAGGGGCACACGGCGGCGGCTACCAGCATGCGGATCACCTTAGCCGGAAAGCCGAACGGCCCGACCGGAGCTCCGAGCGGTGACTCGCACGCTCGCTCCGGCCGGGCCGTTCGGCCTCCCGTCACACGGGTCAGTCGCCGCAGCAGGCGCCGCCTGCGGGGGCGGCCAGCGGCAGCTCGGCCGGGGCGCCGATCTTCGGCAGGCCGAGCATGACGCCCGCCGGCTTGTCGGCCGGCCTGGCCTGGCGCTTCTCCCAGGCGTCGCCGGCCCGGGTGCGGCGCACCCCGAGGGTCGGGCCCTCGGCCAGCAGGTGGTGCGGGGCGGCGTAGGTGATCTCGACGGTCACCACGTCGCCGGGGCGCACCGGCTCGTCCGGCCTGGTGAAGTGGACCAGCCGGTTGTCGGGGGCGCGGCCGGACAGGCGCTGGGTCCTGTCGTCCTTCTTGCCCTCGCCCTCGGCGACCAGGATCTCCAGGGTGCGGCCGACCTGCTTCTTGTTCTCGTCCCAGGAGATCTCCTCCTGGAGCGCGATCAGCCGGTCGTAGCGGGCCTGGACGACCTCCTTGGGCACCTGGTCGGCCATCTCCGCGGCGGGGGTGCCGGGGCGCTTGGAGTACTGGAAGGTGAAGGCGTTGGTGAAGCGGGCCTCGCGGACGACGTGCATCGTCTCCTCGAAGTCCTCCTCGGTCTCGCCGGGGAAGCCGACGATGATGTCGGTGGAGATCGCCGCGTCCGGCATCGCCTCGCGGACCTTGCGGATGATCCCGAGGAAACGGTCCTGCCGGTACGAGCGGCGCATCGCCTTGAGGATCCGGTCCGAGCCGGACTGCAGCGGCATGTGCAGCTGGTGCATCACGCTCGGGGTCTCGGCCATCGCGGCGATCACGTCGTCGGTGAAGTCGCGCGGGTGCGGCGAGGTGAAGCGGATCCGCTCCAGGCCCTCGATCTGCCCGGCGGCGCGCAGCAGCTTGGAGAAGGCCTCGCGGTCGCCCAGGTCGGAGCCGTAGGCGTTGACGTTCTGGCCGAGCAGGGTCACCTCGATGACGCCCTCGTCGACCAGCGCCTCGATCTCGGCGAGGACGTCGCCGGGGCGGCGGTCCTCCTCCTTGCCGCGCAGCGCCGGGACGATGCAGAAGGTGCAGGTGTTGTTGCAGCCGACCGAGATCGCGACCCAGGCCGCGTACGCCGACTCGCGGCGGGTGGGCAGCGTGGAGGGGAAGGTCTCCAGCGACTCCAGGATCTCGACCTGGGCCTTGCGCTCGACCGCGGCCCGCTCCAGCAGCGCCGGCAGGTGCCCGATGTTGTGGGTGCCGAACACCACGTCGACCCAGGGGGCGCGCTTGACGATGGACTCGCGGTCCTTCTGGGCCAGGCAGCCGCCGACGGCGATCTGCATGCCCTGGTGGCGGCCCTTGACCGGCGCGAGCTGCCCGAGGTTGCCGTACAGCTTGTTGTCGGCGTTCTCGCGCACCGCGCAGGTGTTGAACACGACCAGGTCCGGGTCGCCCTCGGCACCGGCCTTGACGTACCCCGCGTCCTCCAGCAGGCCGGACAGCCGCTCGGAGTCGTGGACGTTCATCTGGCAGCCGTGCGTGACGACCTTGTAGCTCTTCAATCCGCTCTCACCGCTCACCAGACCAGGGTACGGGCAGCCGCGGACCGCCTTTCCCCGGATCTTCGCGGAACGGCTCCCCGAGCTTTCCACCGGTCGTTCCCCTCCCGTTCGGCCCGGGCGCCTGGCACTATCCCTGCATGACCCCCACCGATCCGTCACGACTCGGCGCCGCCGTCCGCCGCGCGGCCCGCAGCCCGCTGTGGCGGACCGTGCTGGTCCTGGTGCTGCTGGTGGCCGGGTTCGGCGGCTGGTGGCTGTCCGCGGGCCGCTCGCCCGGCTACCCGCGCGGGGAGACCCGCTTCGCGACCGGCGTCCCGCGCGGCGTCTACGACCGGTACGGGCAGCTGCTGCAGAGCCACGTCTCGCAGACCATGCCGGGGGTGCGGCTGGCCCTGGACAGTTCCGAGGGCTCGGTGGACAACCTCCGCCGGGTGATCGACGGCAAGGACACCTTCGCGATCGCCACCGCCGACGCGGTCGCCGCCTACCAGGGCCAGGGCAAGGAGCGGCTCCGGGCGATCGCCCGGCTGTACGACGACTACCTGCAGCTGATCGTCCCGGCCGACTCCCCGGTGCACCGCACCGCCGACCTCAAGGGCCTGCGGGTGGGCGTCGGCCTGCCGCAGTCCGGGGTGAACCTGGTCACCAGGCGGCTGCTGACCGCGGCCGGCCTGGACCCGGACCACGACATCACCCCCGTCCCCGGGGGCGTCAGCGACGGCTCGGACGAGCTGCGCGACCACAAGATCGACGCCTTCTTCTGGTCCGGCGGCCTGCCGACCAGCGCGCTCACCGACCTCTCCGACCACATGCGGATCCGGGTCGTCCCGCTGGGCGACCTGTCCGAGGCGCTGCACAAGGCCGAGGGCGACGGCGTGGACGCCTACCGGGCGGCCACCATGCCCAAGGGCACCTACCCGAACGCCGAGCCCAAGGACGCCGTCGCCACCATGGCCGTGCCCAACCTGCTGGTCACCCGGGACGACGTGGACCCGGGGCTGGTGGAGGGGATGACCCGGGCGGTGATCGACAGCCGGGACCAGATCGGCGCCCAGGTGCACGCCGCCCAGCTGGTCGACCTGCGCACCGCCGTCTACACCGACCCGCTCCCGCTGCACACGGGCGCCGCGCGCTACTACCGCTCGGTGAAGCCCTAGAGGCCGTAGGCGCCGCAGGAGCCGTAGGAGCCGTAGGAGCCGTGGCAGGCCGTGGCGGCCCGGGGTGCTACGGCCGGTGTCCCGGACGCGGCACCGACAGCGTCACCGCGAGCCCGGTCGGCCGGACCGGGGCGAAGCCGAGCGAGCCGCCGCCCGCCGCCAGCAGGGTGCGGGCGATGGACAGGCCCAGTCCGGAGCCGTCCACGTTCTGGTGCCGCGCGCTGCGCCAGAACCGGTCCCCGGCCCGGGCGAGCTCGTCCTCGGTCAGCCCGGGCCCGGCGTCGCTGACGGTCACCGCGACCTCGTCCCGGAACACCGAGACCCGCAACAGCACCTGGCTGCCGGCCGGGCCGAACTTGAGCGCGTTGTCCAGGACGGCGTCCAGCGCGGAGCCGAAGCCGATCGGGTCGGCCATCCCGATCGCCAGCGCCGGGCCGTCCCAGCGCAGCTCGATCCCGCGCTGCTCGGCGACCGGCCGCCAGCCGTCCACCCGGGCGAGGGTCAGCCGGGCGAGGTCGGTCTGCTCGGGTTCGGGGCGGGCGTGCTCGGCGGTGGCCAGCCCGAGCAGGTCGTCCAGCACCCGGGCCAGCCGGGTGCCCTCCTCCCGGACGCCGCTGAGCTCCTCCTCGTGCCCCTCGGGCAGCTCCAGGCCGAGCACCTCGACCCGCAGCAGCAGGGCCGAGAGCGGGTTGCGCAGCTGGTGCGAGGCGTCCGCGACGAAGGCCTTCTGCTGGTCCATGGCGTGCACCACGTGGTCCGCCATCTCGTTGAACGAGCGCGCCAGCCGCTGGAGTTCGGGCGGCCCGCCGCCGGGGGCGACCCGGGCGGCCATCCGGCCGGTGGCGATGTCGTGGGTGGCCCGGTCGAGGGTGCGGACGGGGCGCAGCACCCACTCGGTGAGCCGGACGGCCAGCAGCACGGCGACGGCCATCGCGGCCGCCTCACCGCCGGCCAGCACCAGCCACTTGTGCAGCACCCGGGCCCGCAGCGCCCCGGTCGGCGACTCGCTCAGCACCACCGCGACCACGTCGCCGTCGCGCACCACGGGGGCGGCGACGGTGATCGTCCGGTCCTCGGTCCACGGCCAGACCTGCGGCGGATTGTGGCTGCGCCGCCCGTCCAACGCCTCCTGGAAGGCCTGGGCGCCCCAGCCGACCGCGGGCACCCCCCAGTCCCGGGGGGCGACCGCTATCGACGTGCCGTCGCGCTGGAAGATGCCGAGGCGGACGCCGTACAGGTCGTAGTAGCGCTGGACCTCGGTGGCGATCGCGTGCCGCCGGCTGAGGTCGCCGGGGGCGGGCTCCGGGTCGCCCTTGCGGGCGGAGTCCAGGGTGGCGCCGGAGGTGGGCAGGTCCTGGGCGAAGCGGGCGGCGTCGTCGAGCCGGTCGACCACCACCCTGCTCTGCTCGGCCGCCGCGAACGCCGCCGCGAGCGGCAGCCCCAGGGCGGCCAGGACGCAGAGCATGAGGGCGATCAGGATGCCGAGCAGGCGGGTGCGCACGTGCGGTCAGTGCTCCGCGGGGGCGGGCGGGGTCCGGTCGGACGCGGGGGAGGCCGGGGAGTCGGGGATCAGCCGGTAGCCGACGCCGCGCACGGCCTCGACCAGGCCGGGCAGCGCCAGCTTGTTGCGCAGCGAGCCGATGTGCACCTCCAGGGTGCGGCCGTTGCCCTCCCAGCCGCTGCGCCAGACCTCGCTGAAGATCTGCTCGCGCCGGTAGACCACGCCGGGGCTCTGGGCGAGCAGCGCCAGCAGGTCGAACTCCTTGCGGGTGAGCGGCACGTCGCGGCCGTCCACGCTGACCCGGCGGCGCTCGCGGTCGATCCGGATGCCGCGGGACTCCAGCGGGCCGCGCTGCTGCGGCACGGCGTCGGGCGCGGGCACCGCGACCGAGGACGGCTGGGCGCCGCGGCGGGCGACGGCGTGGATGCGGGCGAGCAGTTCGCCCATGTCGTACGGCTTGGTGACGTAGTCGTCGGCGCCCAGGTTGAGACCGTGGATCCGGGAGCGGATGTCGGCGCGGGCGGTCACCATGATCACCGGGACTCCGCTGCCGGCCCGGATCCGGCTGCACACCTCGAAGCCGTCGCGGTCGGGCAGCCCGAGGTCGAGCAGCACGACGCGGTACGGGTCGTTGCCGTCCGGCACCAGGGCGTCCAGCGCCTCGTGCCCGCTGCGGGCGTGCCGCACCTGGAAGCCGTGCCGGCCGAGCACCGCGACCAGTGCCGCGGCCACGCGTTCGTCGTCCTCGACGAGCAGCAGTCGCATCCTGTTCTCCTCCTTCCCCCTTGTGATCACCGGACCGATCGGTCCGGGACCGGTCCTGCGCAGTATGGGCCAGCGGGCGGCCCGGCGCCAGGTTCGCCCGCGGACCGGGCTCGCGGGGGACGGCGAGCACCGGCACGGATCCCCGCTGTGACATGCCCCGTCGACGCACTCGCGAACAGTACGTACGGATCGCGTGGCCGTTTCGTGATCCTCAAGTTCCGCTCAGATCGGCTGACGGGGCACCGTCACCGCTCCTATGGTCGCCCCACCGGGGGCTGCGGCTCCGCCGGTCGCGGCTCCCGGATTTCTTATCACCATTGCCGCCCAAGGGAGTTGGAACTTCCCGGGCAGGCAGGGTTCACCCCAGTTCGACACAGTAGGGAGCAGGCGCGATGTCCGAGAGCCCGGTCGAGGACTCCACCCCCGCAGCCGCCCCGCTGGTCGTGCTGAACAAGGTCAACAAGCACTACGGCGCGCTGCACGTGCTCCAGGACATCGACCTGGAGATCCGCCAGGGCGAGGTCGTGGTGCTGATCGGCCCCTCCGGGTCGGGCAAGTCCACGCTCTGCCGGACGATCAACCGGCTGGAGACCATCGACTCCGGGGAGATCACCCTGTCCGGCCGCCCGCTGCCCGCCGAGGGCCGGGAGCTGGCGCGACTGCGCGCCGAGGTCGGCATGGTCTTCCAGAGCTTCAACCTGTTCGCGCACAAGACCGTGCTGGAGAACGTCGTCCTGGCGCAGGTCAAGGTGCGCAAGGTGCTCCGCGGGCACGCCGAGAAGACCGCCCGCGAGCTGCTCGACCGGGTCGGCGTCGGGGCCCAGGCGGACAAGTTCCCGGCCCAGCTCTCCGGCGGCCAGCAGCAGCGCGTGGCGATCGCCCGGGCGCTGGCGATGAAGCCGAAGGTGATGCTCTTCGACGAGCCGACCTCGGCGCTCGACCCGGAGATGGTCAACGAGGTGCTGGAGGTCATGCGCCAGCTGGCCGCCGACGGCATGACCATGGTCGTGGTCACCCACGAGATGGGCTTCGCCCGCTCCGCCGCCAACCGGGTGCTGTTCATGGCCGACGGGAAGATCGTCGAGCAGAACACCCCGGACGCCTTCTTCACCGCGCCGCGCTCCGACCGCGCCAAGGACTTCCTCTCCAAGATCCTCCACCACTGACGCCCGGGGCCGGCCGAGACCGGCCGGGACCGTTCAGGACCGCCTCCCAGACCACCGGGGCCGCCGCCGGCAAGGACGCCGGCCGACCCCGCACGTGTACCGACTTCCAGACGCCAGAGCCCGGTCGACACCGTGGCCCAGCCCCAGGAGACCAACCCTCATGAGGACTTCCCGCACCCTCGCCGTGGCGCTCTGTGCCGTCGCGCTCACCGCCACCGCCGCCTGCGGCAAGGACGGCACCCCCGCCGCCTCCAACAACGCGGCGAGCGCCAGCAACGCCCCGGCGCTGCCGACCTACACGGTCAAGACCGACGTCAAGATCGACTCCACGGTGCTGGCCGAGGCCAAGAAGCGCGGCCAGCTGATCATCGGCGCCAAGGCCGACCAGCCGAACCTCGGCTGGGAGGACGTCGCCAGCGGCGACCGCAGCGGCTTCGACATCGAGATCGCCAAGATGGTCGCCGCCGACCTCGGCTTCACCCCGCAGCAGATCAAGTGGCAGACCCTGGTCTCCTCGCAGCGCGAGCCGGCCATCGCCAAGGGCCAGATCGACTTCTACGTCGGCACCTACAGCATCAACGACGAGCGCAAGAAGACGGTCTCCTTCGCCGGCCCGTACTACATCGCCGGCCAGGACTTCCTGGTGAAGAAGGACAACACCTCGATCACCGGCCCGGAGAGCATCAGCGGCAAGAACGTCTGCACCGCCACCGGCTCGACCTCGATCAAGAACATCCAGCAGTACAACCCGAAGATCACCCAGTTCGACACCTACTCGGCCTGCGTCGAGAAGCTGCTCTCCGGCGAGGTCGACGCGGTCACCACCGACGACGCGATCCTCAACGGCTACGCCTCCAAGTACGCCCCCAAGCTCAGGGTCGTCGGCAAGCCCTTCACCAAGGAGAACTACGGCGTCGGCCTCAACAAGGACGACAAGGCGCTGCGGGACGCGATCAGCGACGCCCTCAAGGCCCACGAGGACAACGGCGACTGGAAGAAGGCCTACGACGCCACCCTCGGCGCGTCCGGCTCGGCCGCCCCGGCGGTCCCGACCCTCGACCGTTACTGATCCGCACACTGTCCGCCCCTGACCATCTGTGAGAGGAGGGCCGCCGGATGGGGTTCCTGTTCGAGCAGGACAACTTCGCGTTGTTCCGCGACGGCTTCCTGCAGACGATCGAGCTGAGCGCGCTCAGCGCCCTGCTCGCCCTGCTGCTGGGCACCCTGCTGGCGGCCTTCCGGGTCTCCCCGGTGCCGGTCCTGCGCGCCTTCGGCACGACCTGGGTGACGCTGTTCCGCAACACCCCGCTGACCCTGCTGTTCTTCGCCGTCACCTTCGGCCTGCCACCGCTGGGCGTGCATTTCAGCCACCTCGCCTTCGCGGTGCTGGCGCTCGGCGGGTACACCGCCTCGTTCGTCTGCGAGGTGATCCGCTCCGGCATCAACACCGTGCCGCTCGGCCAGGCGGAGGCCGCCCGCAGCCTCGGCATGAACTTCTTCCAGACCCTCACCCTGGTCGTGCTGCCGCAGGCCACCCGGACGGTGCTGGCCCCGATGAGCAGCGTGTTCATCGCGCTGCCGAGGAACTCGGCGATCGCCGGCGCGTTCAGCGTCGGCGAGCTGTACAGCGCCCAGCAGACCTTCTCCGAACGCGGCTACTCGATCTTCGCGATCTTCTTCTGGGTGGCCTGCGCCTACCTGCTGATCAGCGCGACGGTCGCCTCGTTCTTCCGTTTCCTGGAATCCCGACTGGCGGTGGCCCGATGAGCGAGCGCAGCGAGCGAATCATCGAGAGGCGCGTGTGGGCGAATGCCCCTGCCGAGCGCAGCGAGGTGGGCGCATGAGTGTTTTCCAGCGCCAGGCGTCGGCGAGCGTCCTCTACGACACCCCCGGCCCCCGGGCCCGGGCCCGCTACCGCCTGTTCGGCGTCCTCGGGGCGATCGGCATCGCGGGCCTCCTCTGGTACGTCGTCTCCGCGCTCGCCGACAACGGCCAGTTCGACGCCGACCTGTGGGACCCGTTCCAGTACACCTTCGTCCAGCAGATGATCGTGGACGGCCTGCTGTCCACCCTCAAGGCCTTCGGCCTGGCGGCCGCCCTCTCGCTCACCCTGGGCGCGCTGCTGGCCGCCGGACAGCTGTCCGACCACAAGCCGGTCCGCTGGACCTGCACCTCGGTCGTCCAGTTCTTCCGGGCGATGCCACTGCTGATCCTGATCGTCGCCCTCTACTACGCGTTCTTCGCCAAGGACCCGATGTGGGCCCTGGTGCTCGGCCTCACCCTGTACAACGGCGCGGTCCAGGCGGAGATCATCCGCAGCGGCGTCAACGCCGTGCCGCGCGGCCAGGGCGAGGCGGCGTACGCCCTCGGGATGCGCAAGACCCAGGTGATGTCCGGCATCCTGGTGCCGCAGGCCGTCCGCTCGATGCTGCCGACGATGATCGGCCAGCTGGTCGTCACCCTCAAGGACACCTCGCTGGGCTACATCATCACGTACAACGAGCTGCTGTTCATGGGCAAGAAGATCGCCAGCCAGCCGTTGAACGCCGCGGGCTTCCCCTACATCCCCGTGGTCCTGGTGATCGCCCCGATCTACATCGTCCTGTGCCTCCTGTTGACCGCGCTCGCGCGGTGGATCGAAGCACGTGGCCGTCGCGGCGCGAACCGGCGCACTTCATCTGCTGCTTGACGGACACCCAGGCGAACTGTTGCATTGCTCTTCGTGACACCTCCCGGGAGCATCCACGCGGCATATGCGGCAGCGGTAACTGACGCCGGCCCATGGGCCGGTTCGTCCCCGGAGGTCCCCGCATGGATCCGGTGATCGTGGTCGGGGCCGGACCGGTCGGTCTGGCCCTGGCCCTCGCACTGGCCCGGCACGAGGTGCCGACCGTCGTCCTGGACGAGGGCTCCGGGCTCTGCCCGGAGGGCCCCCGCAGCGTCGTCCTCGGCGCCGACACCACCGCCTTCCTGACCCGGATCGGCTACTCCCGGGCCGTCTCCGACTCGGCCCTGTGGGACACCTTCGAGGTCTGGCGCCGCCGTCAGGAGGTGCTGAAGATCGACCTCACCGACTCGCCCGCCTTCCACCTCCCCCAGCACCGCCTCCAGCGGGGACTGCGGGACGCCCTGACCGGCACCCCGCTGGTCCGGCTGGTCCCGCTGAACCGGGTGGTCGAACTCGAACAGGACCGCGACGGGGTCAGCGTCCGCACCCACGGCACCCAGGACGGCTCCAGCACCTGGTGGCGCGGCAGCCACCTGGTCGGCTGCGACGGCGCCCGATCCGCCGTCCGCAAGCTGTTGAAGATCCGCTTCCCCGGCCGCCCCGCGGTCGACCGCAACGCCATCGCCACCGTCCGGGTCGACCTGCCCTTCGACGGCGCCCGGCTGCACCGCGAACCCCCGTGGCGCGGCGACCGCGAGGCCACCGCCCGCCCGCTGCCCGACGGCGTCTGGCGGATCGACTGGCGCCTGCCCCCCGGCCGACCCGCCCCCACCGAACAGGTCGACCCGCACGCCACCTGGCCCGGCGTCGTCACCGGCGACACCCTGCTCACCCGGGTCACCGCCACCCTCACCGGCTGGTGCGGCGAACTCCCCCGCTACGAGCTGCTCGCGGCCGCCGACCACACCGCCCAGCAGCGCCTCGCCGCCCGCTTCCGCAACGGCCGCTGCTTCCTCGCCGGCGACGCCGCCCACCTGCACGGCGCCCTCGGCATGCAGAACCTCGCCGACGGGCTGCGCGACGCCGACAACCTCGCCTGGCGGCTCGCCCTCGCCTGGCACCTCCACTCCGGCGGCCCCCAGCCCGGCGGCTCGCTGCTGGACGGCTACGAGGCCGAGCGGCGCGGCGCGGTCGGCGCCCGGCTGCGCGCCGTCGACCAGTCGATGCCGCTGCTGCGCCCGCTGCGCGGCTGGCAGCAGACCCGCCGCTCGCTGCTGGTCGGCGGCTTCCGCAAGCACGCCCCGATGCTCGCCGACGGCCAGCTGGGCAGCGGCCGCTTCGGCGGCGCGCCCGCCTACCCGGCGGCGCCCTCCGGCGTCCCCGGCCGGGTCCCGGTCCAGCGCGGCGCCCGCGGCACCACCTCGCTCAGCGAACTGCTGCCCGCCACCGCCCCCGGCGTACTCGTCCCGGACCTCCCGGTGCTCGCCGCCGACGGCACCCCGGACCACCTGCACGCCCGGCTGGGCGCCACCTTCCTGCTGCTGCTGGTCGCCCCCGGCACCGCGGTCTGGTCGGCCGAGCACTGGCTGGGCGCCGGCCTGATGCCCCGGCTCGCCGAGGTCTGCGCCGCGCTGCCGGTGCCCGCCGAGGTGCTGGTCACCGAGGAGTACCCGGGCGCCGGGCCGCACACCGTCCTGCTGATCCGGCCGGACGGGCACCTGGTCGGCGTCACCCAGGGCGCCGCCGCCGAGGACCTGCTGGCCCTCGCCGACCACGCCCGCGGCGGCCCGGCCCCGATCGCCGGCCCGCCCGGGCCGGAGCCCGAGCCCGGGACCGCGCCGGAACCCGAACCCCAGCAGGTCGACTCGGCGAGCCAGAGCTAAGGCCTAACCCGCCACCGCCGTGGCCCGGCTCTCCCGCACCACCGTCACCCGGATCTGGCCCGGGTAGGTCAGCTCCGCCGAGACCTGCCGGGCCACCTCCCGGGCGATCAGCTCCGCCCCGAGGTCGTCCACCGTGTCCGGCCGGACCATCACCCGCACCTCGCGCCCGGCCTGCATCGCGTACACCTCGGCCACCCCGGCGTGCGAACGGGCGATCTCCTCCAACCGGGCCAGCCGCCGCACGTACAGCTCCAGCGACTCCTTGCGCGCCCCCGGCCGCCCGCCCGAGCAGGCGTCCGCGGCCTGGGTCAGCACGGCGGTCACCGTACGGGGCTCCACCTCGCCGTGGTGGGCGGCGATCGCGTGCACCACCTCGGGGGGCTCCCCGTGCCGCCGGGCGAAGTCCGCGCCGACCGCCGCATGGCTGCCCTCGACCTCGTGGGTGAGCGCCTTGCCGATGTCGTGCAGCAGCGCCGCCCGGCGCACCTGCTCCGGGTCCACCCCCAGTTCGGCGGCCATCATCCCGGCCAGGTGCGCGGACTCCAGCAGGTGGCCGAGCACGTTCTGCCCGTAGGAGGCGCGGTAGCGCAGGGAGCCCAGGGTACGGACGAGTTCGGGGTGCAGTCCGCCGATCCGGGCGTCCAGCAGGGCGTCCTCGCCGGCCCGGACGCAGCGCTGCTCGACCTCCGCCCGGCTGCGCTCGTGGACCTGTTCGATCCGGCTCGGCTGGATCCGGCCGTCCTCGACCAGGTGCTCCAGGGTGAGCCGGGCGGCCTCCCGGCGGACCGGGTCGAAGCAGGAGAGCTGCACCGAGGCCGGGGTGTCGTCGATGATCAGGTTGACGCCGGTGACCGCCTCGAAGGCGCGGATGTTGCGACCCTCACGGCCGATGATCCGGCCCTTCATCTCCTCGCCCGGCAGCCGGAAGACGGTGACGGCGGTCTCCGCGGTCTGCTCCGAGGCCAGCCGCTGGATCGCCCCGGCCAGGATGGACCGGGCCCGGCTCTCGCCCTCCTCCTTGGCCCCGCGCTCGATCTCCCGGACCGTGACGGCCGCCTCCCGCCGGGCCGACTCCTCGGCCTCGCGCAGCAGTTGGGCGTGCGCCTGCTCGGCGGAGAGCCCGGCGGCGTGCTCCAGGGCCGCCGCCCGGCGGGCCGCGAGCGCCTCGACCTCGCCCCGGGAGTGCTCCAACTCGGCCGAGCGCGCGGCCAGTTCGTCCTCGCGCTGGCGCAGCCGGCGGAGCTCCTCGGCCAAGCCCTCCTCGCGCCGGGCGAGTTCGGCCTGCCGAAGGCCGGCCTCGGCCAGCGCCTGCCGCCGGGCGGCCCGTGAGCGCCTGAACACCAGCACGACCAGCACCGCGATCACCAGCAGGACGGCGACGGCCGACCCGACGATCGGCACCAGGGAGCCACCGGTAGCGGTGCCCGCCGAGATCCTCATGCGTGCGAGGCTAGGTGCGGGTCACGAAAGGGTCAAGACTCGGCCTGGTCCGGACCAAGAAAGCCATCGAACTGCCACTACTCCCCCGCGTGTCCCGACGGCTCCGCGGCCGCTTCCTCCTCCAGTGCGGCGCGCACCACCCGGAAGGCCAGGCCCTCGGAGTAGCCGCGCCGGGCCAGCACGCCGACCAGCCGCCGGGTGCGGACCTGCGGGTCCAAGCCGCGGGTGGACCGCAGCTTGCGCTCGACCAGCGCCCGGGCCGCGTCCGTCTCGTCGTCGTGGTCGACCTGGACGAGGGCCTGCTCGACCAGGTCGGCGGCGACGCCCTTGGTGCGCAGCTCCTGGGCCAGCGCCCGCCGGGACAGGCCCCGGACGGCGTGCCGGGACTCCACCCAGGCCGCGGCGAAGGCCGCGTCGTCGATCAGCCCGACCTCTTCCAGCCGGGTGAGCACCTGCTCGGCGACGTCCTCCGGGACCTCCCGCTTGCGCAGCGCGTCGGCGAGTTGCTTGCGGCTCTTGGCGGTGCCGGTGAGCAGCCGCAGACAGATGTCCCGGGCCCGGGTCTCCGGGTCGGTCTGCTCCTCGGCCCGCTTGCGGGAGCCGCGGGCGGTGCCCTTCTCCTCCGCCGGCAGGCCCTCGTCGGAGCGTTCGCCGCGCCGGGCCCGGCGCGGGCGGGCGGGCGGGGCGGCCGCACCCCCGTGACCGGCCGCCCCGGCCTCGCGCCGCCGGCCGACGGCATCCGGCTCCTCGGCCGCCAGCGCCGAGCGGCGCCGGCGCCGACCGGTGGGCAGCTCGGAGGCGGCGACCAGGCCGAGCGCCTCGACCGAGGGCTCCGCCGGCTCCGGGCCGGACGCCGCGCCGCGCACCGCCCGGACCGGAGCCCGGTCGAACTCCGGCTCGGGGCCGGATGTCCACTGTTCGGTGGCCGCACGCGCCCGCGACCGGGCCGCCGACGGTCGCTGCTCGGGCTCCGGCGCCGGTTCGGGCTCCGGCTCCTCGGCGACCGCGGCGAACCAGTCCGGCGGACCGTAGTCGTCGTCCTCGGGGCCCGCCGGGCCGCCGCCCACCGTGTCGTACTGCATCAACGGCTCAGGCCTTGGCAGCCGCCGTCTTCTTCGCCGCGGCCGTCTTGGCGGCGGTCGCGGCGGTCGCGGTGACCGGCTTGGCCGCGCCGTCGGCAGCGGCGGCCTCCGGCTCGCCCTCGGCCGGCTCCTCGGTCTTCGGGCCGATGCCGAGCTTGCCCTTGATCTTCCGCTCGATCTCGTCGGCGAGCTGCGGGTTGTCCCGCAGGAAGTTGCGGGCGTTCTCCTTGCCCTGGCCGAGCTGGTCGCCCTCGTAGGTGTACCAGGCGCCGGACTTGCGGATGAAGCCGTGCTCGACGCCCATGTCGATCAGGCCGCCCTCGCGGCTGATGCCGATGCCGTAGAGGATGTCGAACTCGGCCTGCTTGAACGGCGCGGCGACCTTGTTCTTGACGACCTTGACGCGGGTGCGGTTGCCGACCGCCTCGGTGCCGTCCTTGAGGGTCTCGATGCGGCGGATGTCCAGCCGGACCGAGGCGTAGAACTTCAGCGCCCGGCCACCGGTCGTGGTCTCCGGCGAGCCGAACATGACGCCGATCTTCTCGCGCAGCTGGTTGATGAAGACGGCGGTGGTGTTCGACTGGTTCAGCGCACCTGCGATCTTGCGCAGCGCCTGGCTCATCAGTCGGGCCTGCAGACCGACGTGCGAGTCACCCATCTCGCCCTCGATCTCGGCGCGCGGGACGAGCGCCGCGACCGAGTCGATGATCACCAGGTCGACCGCGCCGGAGCGGATCAGCATGTCGGTGATCTCCAGGGCCTGCTCACCGGTGTCCGGCTGGCTGACCAGCAGGGCGTCGGTGTCCACGCCGAGCTTCTTGGCGTACTCGGGGTCGAGCGCGTGCTCCGCGTCGACGAAGGCGACCGTGCCGCCGGCCCGCTGGGCGTTGGCGGCCAGGTGCAGCGTCAGGGTGGTCTTACCGGAGGACTCGGGGCCGTAGATCTCGACCACCCGGCCGCGCGGGATGCCGCCGACCCCGAGGGCGACGTCCAGGGCGGTCGACCCGGTGGAGATCACCTCGATCGGCTCGTTCGCCTTCTCGCCGAGGCGCATCACCGAGCCCTTGCCGAACTGTCGCTCGATCTGGGCGAGCGCGGCCTCGAGGGCCTTCTCCTTGTCCGTACCTGCCATGGCTTTTTCCCTCGGGTTCTGTGCTGTGCGCTTCATCGTCCTCGACGCTAGCGCGTCCCACTGACAAACGAGCCCCACCCGGCTCGCCCTGTGGAAAACTCCACGCCGGAGAGTACAAAAGAACATCTGTTCGATTCAAGCCCCGCACTGACCCGAACACGCCGCGGGGCGGGCGGCCGGATCCCTCCCGACCACCCGCCCCGCCGACCGCCACCCCGCCGACCGCCACCCTGCCGAGCGTCACTCCCCGCCGACCGTCATCCCCCGTCGCCGCCGACCATCCGCCGCAGCCGCCGCGCCGCCTCCCGGCGCAGCTCCCGCCGGGCCCGCCGCTGCTCCCCCCGGTCGATCCGCGGGTCGGTGGCCACCTCGTACCGCCGCACGTACGTCCCGACGAAGCCCTGCAGGGTCGCCGCCGCCGGGATCGCGATCAGCGCGCCCACCGCACCCAGCAGCGCCGCCCCCGCGATCACCGCCCCGAAGGCCACCGCCGGGTGCACGTCCACCGTCCGGGCGGTGATCCTCGGGTGCAGCACGTAGTTCTCGACCTGCTGGTAGACCACCGTGAAGACCAGCACCCACAGCGCGTCCACCGGCTCCAGGGTGAGTGCCACCAGCACCGGCAGCGCACCCGCCAGGTACGTCCCGATGGTCGGCACGAACTGCGACATGACGCCCACCCAGATCGCCAGCGCCGCCGAGTACGGCAGGTCGATCAGCGCGAACATCACCCAGTGCCCGGCCGCCGACACCACCGCCAGCACCGCCCGCGAGTACAGGTAGCCGCCGGTCTTGGCCAGCGCGATCTCCCAGGCCCGCAGCACCTCGCCCTGCTTGGCCGGCGGCAGCAGCGAACAGACCGTCCGGCGCACCCGCGGCCCCTCGGCGGTGAAGTAGAACGTGAACAGCCCCACCGTGAAGGTCTGGAACAGCCCCCCGAGCAGGGTGGAGGACACCCCCCAGACGTTGTCGGCGGCCTGCTGGACGTAGTTCTCCAGCGTCCCCGAGTCCTTCAACAGCCGTTTCTGCAGCTCCCCCAGCGACAGCTCCTGGTGGAACGTCCGGTTGACCCAGCCGATCAGGTTGTCCACCAGGTGCGGCAGGTCCCCCGCGATCTTCGCCACCTGATCCACCAACAAGGTGCCCAGCGCCGCCAGGAAGCCCACCACCGCGACCCCGACCGCGACGAACACCAGGAAGGTCCCCACCCCCCGGCGCACCCCCCGCGCCGCCATCCGGTCCACCGCCGGCTCCAGCGCCAGCGACAGGAAGAACGCCACCAGCAGCATCACGAACAGGTCGATCAACTGCCGGAACGCCCAGTCCGCGAGCTGGAACAGCCCCACCAGCACCAGGAACAGCACCATCGCGCGCGGCAACCAGGGCGGCATCCCGCCCCACGACCGCTCCCCCTCGACACCCCGCACCGGCTCGCCCCGGCGCTTCTGCTCTCCGCTCGTAGTCACCCGGACAGTCTGTCCCACCGCCCCTCAGCGCAACTGCGCCGAAACCCCCTGGGTCTCACACACCACCCGCCACACGTCCTTGGCCTCCCACCCCGCCTCCAACGCCTGGTGCACCGTCCGCCCGCCCAACTCACTCATCACGTGATCGGACGCGAACGACTCCGCGTACCCCTCCCCGAAGTGCGCGTACATCCGTCGCCAGAACTCGGTCAGCCTCATGCCCCCAAGTATCCCGAACCCCCCACGCCCCCACCCACCCCACGCACCACCCCCACGCACGGCCCCGCGCACCGGCCCTCACCGCGGCACGACCACCACCCCCACCCCGACGTACTGCCGGTCCCCGCACCCCCGGGCCCCCACCGGACACCCTCCGGCCGCCGCACCGGCCGCCGCCGCCCCCACCACCACGCCCGCCAACTCCCCCGACCCGGCCCCCGGGTGCAGCGCCGCCGCCACCGCCACCGCCCCCGTCACGTGCGCCGCCGCCATCGAGGTCCCGGCCAGCGCCGCGTACTGCCCGCCCGGCCAGTCCGAGACGATCGCCCCCTGCGGCCCCCCGTCCGGGTCGCCCCCCGGGGCCGCCAGCGAGACCCTGCCCCGCCCGTAGTTGGTGTAGGAGGACGGCCGCCCGTCCCGGTTGACGGCCGTGACGGTCAGGACCCCGGGCAGCTCGCCGGGAAGGCGGATGCACTCGGTGCCCAGGTGGCGGGTGAGGGGCGGCCCGGAGACCCGGTCGTTGGGGCTGCGCCCGTCGGTCCGGGCGGCGCCGAGGTCCTGTCCGTCGTTGCCCGCCGAGGCCACCACCACGGCCCCCTTGCGCTGGGCGTACGCGACGGCCCGCCCGACGGCCGCGATCAGGGCCGCCTGGTCCCGGTCCTCGGGGCAGTTGTACTTCCACGGGTCGGCGAAGTAGCTGTCGTTGACGGCCTTGGCCCCGTGGTCGGCCGCCCAGAGCATCCCGCAGACGATGTTCTCCGCGTAGTACTGCCCGAGCGGCCCGAGCAGCCGCACGGCGGCGATCCGCACCCCGGGGGCGACCCCGGTGACGCCCTGCCCGTCGCGGGCCGCGCCGATGATCCCGGCGACGTGGGTGCCGTGCCCGCTCTCCGTCACTCCGGGGTCGGGCCGCCAGGCGCCGGTGCGGGCGTCGGGGCGTCCGTCGGCGCAGGAGGCCGAGGCCTTGGGGTCGACGGCGGCCCGCAGGTCCGGGTGGGTGTCGTCGACGCCCGAGTCCAGGACGGCGACCAGCACCTTGCGCATCGCCTCGGCCCCCGGCGCACCGCCTCCGGCGGCGTCCCCGGTCCGTCCCGGCTCCGCGTGCACCATGCCCAGGTTCCACGCCCCGCCCTCTCCCGGGTCCGGAAGGGTCGCGGTCCCGCCGTCCCGTCCCTCCGACCCCCGGACACCCCACCCGCCGCCTCCGGCGCTCCCGCTCCCGACGGCCCCGCCACTCCCGGCCACGGCGTCCCCCGCCGCGAAGTCCCCCGCCCCGTCGACCGCCCGCGGCGGCCCCACCACCGGCGCCGTCCGGGTGGCCCCGACCGCCGCGATCCCGGGCCGGGCCCGCACCCGGTCCGCGAAGCCGCCGGTCGCGTACGCCAGCACCGCCCCGATCTGCGGGTACTCCTGCACCACCTGCCCGCCCGCCGCCCGGCTCTGCACCCCGGCCAGGGCGGCACCCGCCGCGTCGTCCTGCCGGGCCAGCACCAGATAGCTGAGGTACGCACGCCCGGGCCCGGAGGCGTACGGCACGGCGCCGCCGAGCACCAGCGCCGTGAGCAGCATCGCGAGCAGCACCCAGGTGGGCCCGCAGACCCTGCGCCGACGGCCTCCCGGGCACCGACCCCCGTGAACGGCCCCGGACCGGTGCGCCTGCGCCATCCCACGCCCTCCGCTTCTCGCTCCGGTCTCGGTCTCGGTCTCGGTCACGGATGGATCACGCGCCCGATTCATCACGATATGAGCGGATCATCATTCCCGCTCCCGCAAGTGCACCCGCCCCCGCAGCCACCCCCGCCCCCGACCGCTCACCCCGTCACGCCCCACCACCACCCCACGTGTCAGTCCCACCCGGCACCATGGGGGCATGGCGCCCCCGCACCCGACCCCGCCCGGCGACCCCGGCGACCCCACCGACCCCGGCGACCCCACCGACCCGCTGGCCGGCTTCGCCCCCGCCACCCGGGCCTGGTTCACCGGCGCCTTCTCCGCCCCCACCGCCGCCCAGTCCCAGGCCTGGCAGGCCATCCAGCAGCAGACCGACGTCCTGGTGGTCGCCCCCACCGGCTCCGGCAAGACGCTCGCCGCCTTCCTCGCCGCCCTCGACCGCCTGAGCAGCACCCCGCCCCCCGCCGAGCCCAAGCGCCGCTGCCGGGTGCTCTACGTCTCCCCGCTCAAGGCCCTCGCGGTGGACGTCGAGCGGAACCTGCGCGCCCCGCTGACCGGCCTGCGCCAGGCCGCCGTCCGGCTGGGCCTGCCCGAGCCCGAGGTCCAGGTCGCGATCCGCTCCGGCGACACCCCGGCCGCCGACCGCCGCCGCTTCGCCACCCACCCGCCGGACATCCTGATCACCACCCCCGAGTCGCTGTTCCTGCTGCTCACCTCGGCCTCCCGGGAGGCCCTGCGCGGGGTGGACACGGTGATCCTGGACGAGGTGCACGCGGTCGCCGGCACCAAGCGCGGCGCCCACCTGGCCCTCACCCTGGAGCGGCTGGACGAGCTGCTGGACCGCCCGGCCCGCCGGATCGGCCTGTCCGCGACCGTGCGCCCGGTCGAGGAGGTGGCCCGCTTCCTGAGCCCGCAGCGCGGCGCCGTCGTGGTCCAGCCGCCCTCCACCAAGGAGTTCGCCCTCTCGGTGGTCGTCCCGGTCCCCGACCTGGACGACCTGCCCGCCGCCCCGGCCACCGGCGGCGCCGCCGACTCCGACCCGCAGCGCCAGGCCTCGATCTGGCCGCACGTCGAGGAGCGGATCGTCGACCTGGTCGAGGCGCACCGCTCGACCATCGTCTTCGCCAACTCCCGCCGCCTGGCCGAGCGCCTGTGCAACCGGCTGAACGAGATCGCGTACGAGCGCGCCACCGGCGCCGCCGCCCCCGAGGCGCACGCCCCGGCCGCGCTGATGGGCGGCTCGGGCGCCGCCAGGGGCGTGCCCCCGGTCATCGCCCGGGCCCACCACGGCTCGGTCTCCAAGGAGCAGCGCTCCCTGGTCGAGGAGGAGTTGAAGGCCGGCCGGCTGCCGGCCGTGGTCGCCACCTCCAGCCTGGAGCTGGGCATCGACATGGGCGCGGTGGAACTCGTCGTCCAGGTCGAGTCCCCGCCCTCGGTCGCCTCCGGCCTGCAACGCGTCGGCCGGGCCGGGCACCAGGTCGGCGCCGTCTCCACCGGCGTCTTCTTCCCCAAGTACCGGGGCGACCTGGTGCAGTCCGCCGTGGTCACCGAGCGGATGCGGGAGGGCCGGATCGAGGCGCTGCGGATCCCCCGCAACCCGCTGGACGTGCTGGCCCAGCAGGTGGTCGCGATGACGGCCCTGGACACCTGGCCGGTGGACGAGCTGCTCACGGTGGTCCGCCGCGCCGCGCCCTTCGCCACCCTCCCGCAGTCCGCCTTCGACGCCGTGCTGGACATGCTGGCCGGCCGCTACCCCTCGGACGCCTTCGCCGAGTTGCGCCCCCGCCTGGTCTGGGACCGCGTCGCCGGCACCGTCACCGGCCGCCCCGGCGCCCAACGCCTGGCCGTCACCTCCGGCGGCACCATCCCCGACCGCGGCCTGTTCGGCGTCTTCATCGCCGGCTCGGCGGCGTCCGGTTCGACGGCGGAGAAGAAGAAGGGCGGCGGCGGTCGGGTCGGGGAACTCGACGAGGAGATGGTCTACGAGTCCCGGGTCGGCGACGTCTTCACCCTCGGCACCACCTCGTGGCGGATCGAGGAGATCACCCACGACAAGGTGCTGGTCACCCCCGCCCCCGGCGTCCCCGGCCGGCTCCCGTTCTGGAAGGGCGACACCCTCGGCCGCCCGCTCGAACTCGGCCGCGCCCTGGGCGCGTTCACCCGCGAGCTGGGCGCCCTCGCGCCTGAGGCCGCCACCGCGCGCCTCCTGCGGGCCGGCCTGGACGACTGGGCGGCCGCCAACCTGCTGGACTACCTCGCCGAGCAGCGGAAGGCCTGCGGCCACCTCCCCGACGACCGCACCATCGTGGTCGAGCGCTTCCGGGACGAACTGGGCGACTGGCGGATCGTCATCCACTCCCCCTTCGGCGCCCAGGTGCACGCCCCCTGGGCGCTCGCCCTCGGCGCCCGGCTGCGCGAGAAGCACGGCCTGGACCCGCAGGTCATGCACGCCGACGACGGCATCGTGCTCCGCCTGCCCGACGCGGACCTCCTCGCCCCCGACTTCGATTTCAGCAGCCCCCCGGACCAGGCCGCCACCGACGAGGCCCCGGTCGGCGCCGACGCCGCCCTGTTCGAGCCCGACGAGATCGAGCAGCTGGTCACCGAGCAGGTCGGCGGCTCCGCCCTGTTCGCCTCCCGCTTCCGCGAGTGCGCCGGCCGCGCCCTGCTGCTCCCCCGCCGCAGCCCGGGCCGCCGCACCCCGCTGTGGCAGCAGCGCCAACGCGCCGCCCAACTGCTCGAAGTCGCCTCCGAGTACGGCTCGTTCCCGATCGTCCTGGAAGCCGTCCGGGAGTGCCTACAGGACGTCTTCGACGTCCCCGGGCTGGTCGAGCTGATGGCGGACCTCGAATCCCGCGCCGTCCGCCTGGTCGAGGTCACCACCGCCGAGCCCTCCCCCTTCGCCCGCTCCCTGCTGTTCGGCTACGTCGCCCAGTTCCTCTACGAGGGCGACTCCCCGCTCGCCGAACGCCGGGCCGCCGCCCTGTCGTTGGACTCCCGGCTGCTGTCGGAGCTGCTCGGCCAGGCCGAGCTGAGCGAGCTGCTCGACCCGCAGGTGCTCGCCGAGCTGGAGGCCGAGCTCCAACGCCTCACCCCCGAGCGCCGGATCAGGGACGCCGAGGGCGTCGCCGACGCGCTGCGCCTGCTCGGCCCGCTCTCCGAGGCCGAGTTGACGGCGCGCGGCGCCGAGCCGCTCTGGCCCCTGGAGCTGGAGGCCGCCCGCCGGGTGATCCAGGTCCGGATCGCCGGCGAGCAGCGCTGGGCCGCGGTCGAGGACGCCGGGCGGCTGCGCGACGCCCTGGGCACCCCGCTGCCGGTGGGCGTCCCCGAGGCCTTCACCGAGCCGGTCAAGGACCCGCTGGGCGACCTGCTGGCCCGGCACGCCCGCACCCACGGCCCGTTCACCGCCGCCGAGGCCGGCGCCCGCTACGGCCTCGGCACCGCCGTCGTCACCGGCACCCTGCAACGGCTGACCGCCGCCGGCCGCCTGGTCCAGGGCTCCTTCCGGCCCGCCGAGAGCCAGATCTCCCCCGAGTGGCACACCGCCACCGCCGAGTGGTGCGACGCCGAGGTGCTGCGCCGGCTGCGCCGCCGTTCACTGGCCGCGCTGCGCCAGGAGGTGGAGCCCGTCCCGCCGCGCGCCCTGGCCGCCTTCCTCCCGCAGTGGCAGCACCTGGCCGGCCACCGGCTGCGCGGCCCGGACGGCCTGCTCCGGGTGGTCGAACAGCTCCAGGGCACCGCCCTGCCCGCCTCCGCCCTGGAGAAGCTGATCCTCCCGGCCCGGCTCGCCGACTACTCCCCCGGCCTGCTGGACGAGCTGACGGCGGCCGGCGAGATCGGCTGGTGCGGCGCCGGCGCGCTGCCCGGCAAGGACGGCTGGCTCAGCCTGCACCTGGCCGAGAACGCCCACCTGCTGCGCCCGGAGCCCGTCCCGCCCGCACTCACCCCGCTGCACAGCGCCCTCCTCCAGGCCCTGGCGGGCGGCTACGGCCTGTTCTTCCGCCAGCTCGTCCAGCAGCTCCCGGAGGAGACCCCGGAGCCCGAGGTCGTGACGGCCCTCTGGGACCTGGTCTGGGCCGGTTACGTCAGCAACGACACCCTGGCCCCGCTGCGCGCCCTGCTCGGCTCCGGCCGGACGGCGGGCGCCACCGCCCACCGCGCCCCCCGGGCGACCCCGCGCGGCCGGTACGGCGGCGCGGGCCGCGCCTTCGGCCGGGAGGGCGGGGCGCTGCGCAGCGGCCCGCCGACGGTGGCCGGGCGCTGGTCGCTGCTGCCCGCCTTCGCCACCGATCCGACCGTCCGGGCGACGGCCAGGGCGCAGAGCCTGCTGGACCGGCACGGTCTGCTGACCCGCGGCACGGTGGCCGCCGAACGGGTGCCCGGCGGCTTCGCCGGGGTGTACCGGGTGCTCGCCGCGATGGAGGAGCGCGGCCGGGCCCGCCGGGGCTACTTCGTCGAGGGCCTGGGCGGTGCCCAGTTCGCCATGGAGGGCGCCGCCGACCGGCTGCGCTCGGTCAACGGCCGGCTGGAGCGGGCCAGGGCCACCGAGTGGCCGGCCGCCCCGGCCGGCGAGCCGCCGCGGCTGCTGGTGCTGGCCGCCGCCGATCCGGCGAACGCCTACGGTGCCGCGCTGCCCTGGCCCGAACCGCCCGCCGCCGCGGGGGCCGCGGACGCCAAGGCGCACCGCCCGGGCCGCAAGGCGGGCGCCCTGGTGGTCCTGGTGGACGGTGAGCTCGCGCTGTACGTGGAGCGGGGCGGCAAATCCCTGCTGGCCTGGCCGGAGGACGACGCGACCCTGGCCCTGGCCACCGGGGCGCTCGCGGGGGCGGTCCGCGCGGGCGCGCTCGGCAGCGTCACGGTCGAGCGGGCGAACGGCGGGCCGGCCCTGGGCTCCGAGCTCGGCCGCGCCCTGGAGGAGGCCGGCTTCCACGCCACCCCCCGCGGGCTCCGGCTGCGCCCCTGAGGAGTGCCGGAACAGCGCCGGAGGCCGCGGAGTCAACGACCCCGCGGCCTCCGGCCACGTCGATTCACCCGATCGGCGGGGGCTGCGCCTCCACCCGGCCCACGGCCTCCTCGTGCCCCTGCGGGCGCCGGGCCGGTCCGGTCGCGTTCCGGTCGGCATGGACCGGGATCAGACCGAGTCCCCAGCCGCCGGCCGCCAGCAGGCCGAGCACCGCGCCGTCGGCGAGCTGTCCCCGGACGGCCACCAGCCACCAGGCGAGCCCGCCCGCGAGTGCCACCAGGACCCAACGGGCCGGCCAGGGCATCAGACGCCGCAGCCGTATTCGGGCCACCGCGCACACCGTCGCGAGTCTCCGCACGACCGCCCTCCTCCGCTCGCCCCGGGGTTCCTCGGGCCCGTCGTGGGACGGGCACCCGGGAGGTGCGAGGCCGGGTCAGGCAGCGACCACGTCCATCGCGGCGGCCTTGGGCGACATGTTCGCCCGGTCGGCGCCGGGGGCGGGCAGCGGAACCGGTTCGAGCACCGGCCTCAGCAGATCACCTTCGGAGAGGGTGGCCATCGCCGCAAGTTCGGCGAGCGACAGTTCGTCGCTGACCTCGCGCATGACCTCGGACATCCGGACGTCGAGTGCGTCGCAGATGGCGGAGAGCAGCTCCGAAGAGGCCTCCTTCTGTCCCCGCTCGACCTCGGAGAGGTACCCGAGCGAAACCCTGGCGG
Source organism: Kitasatospora sp. NPDC059827 (assembly GCF_042731675.1). Lineage (NCBI taxonomy): Bacteria > Bacillati > Actinomycetota > Actinomycetes > Kitasatosporales > Streptomycetaceae > Kitasatospora > Kitasatospora sp. NPDC059827. The sequence goes on from NZ_JBHWIV010000039.1 coordinate 60,958, forward strand.
CCGCCGACACCTCGCGGAGTGTGCGGCCCTGGCGCTGGCGCTGCCGACGCAGTACATCGCCCAGTAGGCGACGGAGCAGGATCATCGGTGCCTCCCTCCTCGGACTGCGGATCGAGATGTCACGCCCCCACCGTACCGCCTTGCCCGCTTCGCGTGCGGGGACCCTGGTCGTGTTCACTGTGGGCTGCAAGGCCGTCCCCCTCCTCGTGCCGGTGTCGTACCCGGGTTCGCGGGCCCCTCGTGGTACCCGACTCGGCCCGCCCCGCCACCGTCACGCAACTCGTTCGCCACCTGGTTTCTGCCCAACCAGGCCGTTGGATGTAACACGATCCTCCAGCTGTGTCATACCCCGTGCGCGGGTTCGGCAGATCTCGGTTCGGTGGAGATCCGCCCGCGGGCCCGTCATCGAGCGAGCCGGCCGACGAGCAGCTCCAGTGCGGCGGTCACCGCTCCGTGACGGATTGTGGCACGGGCGCCCGACAGCAGGGGCGAACTGACCAGAGTTCCCCCCGGACCGGCGACCGCCAGGTGTACCGTGCCCACCGGCTGCCCGTCCTGCGGCTCCGGACCGGCCACGCCGGTCGTCGCGAGCCCGTACGTGGCCCCCAGCAACCCGCGCACGCCTTCGGCCATCTGTCGGGCCACCACCGGGTGCACGGGACCGTACACGTCCAACAGGCCCTCGTCCACACCGAGTACCGAGGCCTTCACCTCGGTCGCGTACGCGGTGACCGACCCGCGGAAGGTCGCGGACGCCCCCGGGACGTCCACCAGGGCGGCGGCCAGCAGCCCGCCGGTCAGCGACTCGGCGACGGCCAGCGTGCCGCCCTCGGCCCGCAGCGCCGCGTGCGCCCGCTCGGCCAGCCCGTACAGCTCGTGGTCCGTCACCCCGGCCCCCTCCGTCCGTCAGCGGTCCGCGCGCTCCGCGGCCGTGCCCTCGCGGCGCAGGCGCACCGCCTGGCCGATGTAGTCCAGCGCGGTGGCGACGGTCAGCAGCACCGCCGCGGCCATCAGGACCGCCCGCCCGGTGGCCAGCCAGCCGGTCAGCGGCAGCACGTACATGCCGACCGCCGTGCCCTGGGTCAGCGTCTTGAGCTTTCCGCCGCGGCTGGCCGGGATGACGCCGTAGCGGATCACCCAGAAGCGCATCAGGGTGATGCCGAGCTCGCGGGCCAGGATCACCACGGTGACCCACCAGGGCAGGTCGCCGAGGACGGAGAGGCCGATCAGCGCCGAACCCATGATCGCCTTGTCGGCGATCGGGTCGGCGATCTTGCCGAAGTCGGTGACCAGGCCCTTGCGGCGGGCGATCTCGCCGTCGAAGAGGTCGGTGATCATCGCGATCGCGAACGCCGCCCAGGCGACCGCGCGCCACTTGGGGTTGTGCCCGTCGTCGGCGAACAGCAGGGCCACGAAGACCGGGACGAGCAGCACCCGGACCATGGTGAGCACGTTGGCGATGTTCCAGACCCCCGGCGCCGGCGGAACCGCGGCCGCCGGTCTGCCCGGGTGGGCCGCGGCCGGGGCCCCGGGCCCCTTGGTCATTCCCCGGCTCCCGGAGCCTCGGCCCCCGACGTCGCGGGCCGGCGCACCTGTTCCAGCGCCTCGGCGATCAGGTCGACGCCCTCGCTGGCCACCACGGTGGCCCGCCAGAACTGCCCGATCCGCGGGTCCTCGACGCCGTGCAGGGTGGTCAGGCCGTCGGTCTCCGGGGCCTGGTGGGCGGAGCGGCCCTCGACCACGCCGTCCTCGATCGACTCGATCAGCACCTCGACCTCGGTGCCGATCCGCTGCTCGGCCCGCTGGGCGGTCATCTCCTCGGCGAGCCGGCTGAGCCGGGCCAGCCGGTCGGCGACGACGTCCTCGGGCAGCTTGCCGTCGTAGGTCGCCGCCTCGGTGCCGTCCTCGTCGGAGTAGCCGAAGACGCCGATCGCGTCCAGCCCGGCCTCGGTGACGAAGCGCTCCAGCTCGGCGAAGTCCTCCTCGGTCTCACCGGGGAAGCCGACGATGAAGTTGGACCGGGCGCCGGCCTGCGGGGCCTTGTCCCGGATGGTCCCGAGCAGCTGGAGGAACTGGTCGGTGGAGCCGAAGCGGCGCATCCGGCGCAGCACGGCGGGCGCCGAGTGCTGGAAGGACAGGTCGAAGTAGGGCAGCACGTCGGCGGTGCCGGTCATCGCGTCGATCAGGCCGGGGCGCATCTCGGCCGGCTGGAGGTAGGAGACCCGCACCCGCTCGACGCCCTCGATCGCGGAGATCTCGCCGAGCAGGGTCTCCAGCAGCCGGATGTCGCCGAGGTCCTTGCCGTACGAGGTGTTGTTCTCGCTGACCAGGACGATCTCGCGGACGCCCTGCCCGGCCAGCCACTGGGCCTCCTGCAGCACGTCGGAGGGGCGGCGGGAGATGAAGGAGCCGCGGAAGGCGGGGATGGCGCAGAAGGAGCAGCGCCGGTCGCAGCCGGAGGCGAGCTTGACCGAGGCGACCGGGCTGTCGTCCAGCCGCTTGCGCAGGGTGCGCGGGCCGGAGGCCGGGGCGAGGCCGTCGGGCAGGTCGGTGATCGGCTCGGCGGCGGCCTCGGCGCCGTGGCCGGGCAGCGCGACGGCCTCGGCGGCGGACTGCCGCTCGGCCGGGCTGATCGGCAGCAGCTTGCGGCGGTCGCGCGGGATGTGCGGGGCGTGGTGGCCGCCGGAGAGGATGGTCTGCAGGCGGTCGGAGATGTCGGAGTAGTCGTCGAAGCCGAGCACCCCGTCGGCCTCCGGCAGCGCGTCGGCGAGCTCCTTGCCGTACCGCTCGGCCATGCAGCCGACCGCGACGACGGCCTGGGTGCGGCCGTGCCCCTTGAGGTCGTTGGCCTCCAGCAGGGCGTCGACGGAGTCCTTCTTGGCGGCCTCGACGAAGCCGCAGGTGTTGACGACGGCGACATCGGCCTCGGCGGCGTCGTCGACGAGCAACCAGCCGTCGGCTTCCAGTCGCCCGGCGAGTTCCTCGGAGTCCACCTCGTTGCGGGCGCATCCGAGCGTGACAAGGGCGACAGTGCGGCGTTCAGGCATAGGGCCAAGATTAACGCGCGGCCTCCGGTGCCGTTCGCCCCGGAGGCCGCGTGCCACGAATCAGCTGATCATCGACGGCCCTCGACGGGCCCTGTGGTCAGCCCGCCTGCGGGTCGCCGGGGGTGTACGTGACGTGCACCACCTGGCCGTCCTTGCCGAGGACACCGAGGTCCTTGCCGTTGACGTACGCGTGCACGGCCCCGCCGTTGCCGAGCACCAGCTTGATCTGCTTGGGGTCGGTGAAGGTCTGGTCCTGGCCGTCGCTGATGTTGTTCTGGAACAGCGACTTGCCACTGCCGTCCGTCGCGGAGACCCAGCTGGTGCCCTCGGCGACCAGCTTCACGGTGACCTTGTCGGCCGGGACGGCGGCGATCGCGGCGGCGCTCGGCGCGGGCGCCGGCGGCTGGACGGTCGGCGTGACCGGGGCGACCGAGCCGGTGCCGGAGCCACTGGGCAGCGGCGCGCTGGCCGAGCCCGTGGTGCCGTGGCCGCTCTTGCCGCTGACCAGGTTGAAGCCGATCAGCGCGACCACCGCGACGATCGCGGCGACCATGGCGGCCGCCCAGTTCGGCCGGCTGCGGCCGGGGACTTTGATCGGGCCGCTGTCCATCAGCTGGCCGGCGGGGCGCTTGGAGGCCGGTGAGCCGCCGTGCGCGGCGTCGTAGCGGGCGACCAGGGCCTCGCCGTCCGCGCCGACCGCCTGGGCGATCGCGCGGATGTGCCCGCGGGCGTAGAAGTCGCCGCCGCAGCGGTCGAAGTCGTCCTCCTCGATGGCATGGACGATCGGCACCCTGACACGGGTGGCGGTACTCACCTGGTCCACCGTGAGTCCCGCCTCGATCCGGGCGGCGGACAGCACCCGGCCGATGCTCGGGGCATCGGCCGCCTGCACCACGTCGTCGGTCGGCTCGACGGACGACGGGGCGTTCTCGCGGTCGGAGGACTTGCCGATGGTCACGGGGCACGCCTTTCGAGCGGATGGCCACCTGCTGGAGAACAGTCTAGGGGCGTGGGTGGATCGTTTCTCAAGCGGAACGGGCCCGAATGCGCGTACCCGCCCCGGCCGGGCGCCGACCCCCCGCTGAACGGTCGTCAGCGAGGGCGCGCCGGAGAGGCCGGAGTGCGCTTTCCGGCCAGTGACGCCGCGTACGCACATTCGGTTCCCCGCACGGCGCCTACCCTCCTCCGAACGAGTGAATCCACCCGGAGGGCACGACCCGTCAGCCCTGCGGGGCGGGTGCCCGGCCCCGCGGGCACGCCCGGCCCCACGGCCCCGCTCAGCCCCGCAGGATCACCAGCACGCCGTCCAGCTCGTCCGGCTTCACCAGCACGTCGCGGGCCTTGGAGCCCTCGCTCGGGCCGACGATCCCGCGCGACTCCATCAGGTCCATCAGCCGGCCCGCCTTGGCGAAGCCGACCCGGAGCTTGCGCTGGAGCATCGAGGTCGAGCCGAACTGGGTGGAGACCACCAGCTCGGCCGCCTGGATCAGCAGGTCCAGGTCGTCGCCGATCTCCTCGTCGATCTCCTTCCTGGGCCCGCCCCCGACCGTCACGTCGTCCCGGTAGACGGCGGTCAGCTGGTCCTTGCAGTGCTGCACCACCCGGGCGATCTCCGCCTCGGTGACGAACGCGCCCTGCATGCGGACCGGCTTGCTCGCGCCCATCGGGAGGAACAGCGCGTCGCCCTTGCCGATCAGCTTCTCCGCGCCGGGCTGGTCCAGGATGACCCGGGAGTCGGCCATCGCGGAGGTCGCGAAGGCCAGCCGGGACGGCACGTTGGCCTTGATCAGGCCGGTCACCACGTCCACCGAGGGCCGCTGGGTGGCGAGCACCAGGTGGATGCCGGCCGCCCGGGCCAGCTGGGTGATCCGGACCACCGAGTCCTCGACGTCGCGCGGCGCGACCATCATCAGGTCGGCCAGCTCGTCGACGATCACCAGCAGGTACGGGTACGGCCGCAGCTCCCGCTCGCTGCCCAGCGGCGGGGTGACCTTGCCGGCCTTCACCGCCGCGTTGAAGTCGTCCACGTGCCGGAAGCCGAAGGCCGCCAGGTCGTCGTAGCGCAGGTCCATCTCGCGCACCACCCACTGGAGGGCCTCGGCGGCCTTCTTGGGGTTGGTGATGATCGGCGTGATCAGGTGCGGGATGCCCTCGTACGCGGTCAGCTCGACCCGCTTGGGGTCGACCAGCACCATCCGCACCTCGTCCGGGGTGGCCCGGGCGAGGATCGAGGTGATCAGGCAGTTGATGCAGGAGGACTTGCCCGCACCGGTCGCGCCGGCCACCAGGATGTGCGGCATCTTGGCGAGGTTGGCCATCACGGTGTGGCCCTCGACGTCCTTGCCCATGCCGACGACCATCGGGTGGGTGTCCTCGGCGGCCGTGCGCGAGCGCAGCAGGTCGCCGAGGTTGACCATCTCGCGGTCCCGGTTGGGAATCTCGATGCCGACCGCGGACTTGCCCGGGATCGGGCTGATGATCCGCACGTCCGGGCTGGCCACCGCGTACGCGATGTTCTTGGCGAGCGCGGTGATCCGCTCCACCTTGACGGCCGGGCCGAGCTCGACCTCGTAGCGGGTGACCGTCGGGCCGCGGGTGAAGCCGGTGACCTTCGCGTCGACCTTGAACTCGGCGAAGGTGCCGGTGAGCTGGGCCACCACCTCGTCGTTGAGGGCGCTACGGGCCTTGGCCGGGCCGCCGCGCTCCAGCAGGTCGAGCGAGGGCAGCGCGTAGGTGATCCCCTCGCCGAGCTGGAGCTGCTCCATCCGCACCGGCGCCGGGCCGTGCTCCGCGGGCGCCCCCGGGCCGCCGCTGCGGGCGGCCGGGACGGCGGGCTCCTCCGGCGCCGCGGTGAGGTCCTTGACCTGGTGCATCATGTCCGCCACGGCGGAGGAGGCGGGCACCCCGTAGACCAGGGCGCCGTCCAGGTCGGCGGCGGCGCCGGCGGCCAGGTCGCGGGTGGCGTACGGGTCCAGCGGCTCCTGGTCCGGCGCTTCCTTGTCCAGGGAGATGCGGCCGACGGCCTCCGGCTGCCCCTCGTCGTCCTCGGGGGACTGCTTGCGCCGACGGCGGCGCCGCCGGGCGGCCACCTCGTCGTGGGGGCCGTCACCGTCGGTGTCGACGGTGTAGGGCAGCGCCTCGGGGTCGGCGTCCTCCGGCGGATCGGTGGACGGCTCGTACTCCGGCGTGCGCCCCCAGCGCAGCTCGTCCTCGGGTCCCGGCTCGACCACGCCGAGCCGTATCCCGAGCCCGCGCACCCGCTCGCCGATCCGGTTGACCGGGGTGGCGGTGACCACCAGCAGGCCGAAGAAGGCCAGCAGCAGGAGCAGCGGCACGGCCAGGACCGCGCCGGCGGCGGCCATCATCGGGGTCGAGGCGGCCCAGCCGATGATCCCGCCGGCCGCCCTTATCCGGGAGGCGCCGCTGCCCATGGTGGGCGCGCCGCAGCCGATGTGGACCAGGCCGAGGACGCCGATCAGCAGGGTGCTCAGCCCGATCACGATCCGGCCGTTGGCCTCCGGCAGCTCCGGGTGGCGCCAGAGCCGGATGGCGATCCCGGCCAGCAGGAACGGCACCAGCACGTCGAGCCGCCCGAACAGCCCGGACACCACGGCGGTGGCCGCCCCGTTCAGCCAGCCCTCCGAGCTGAACCAGGTACCGGCCGCGACCACCAGCGCCAGGCCGAACAGCAGCAGGCCGATGCCGTCCTTGCGGTGGTCCGGGTGGAGGTTCTTGGCGCCGTCGCCGAAGCCGCGGAAGATCGCGGCGATCGGGCTGGCGAGGGCGTTGAGGGCGCCCATCACGAACCCCCGGCGCGGCGGGGGCGGCGGGGCCGACTTGGCCGCCGTCCTCTTCGCGGGGGCCCGGCGGGCGGCCGCCTTCTTGGCGGGCGGCTTGCCCGGGGCCTTGGCCGCGGCCTTCTTGGACGGTCCCGGACTCGGTTTGCGTGCGGCGTTTCCGGGCGTACGAGTGGCCATGGGTCAGCAGCCTACCGGGGAGGGGGACCAGCGCCCACGCGGCCGAGCCCGGGCACCGGGACGTGTCGCAGACACACCGTCACGCTGACCCGGTTTCACCCGGGTGCAGCAGCAAACCACCCGGACGGGTGAACGTCCGACGGCCGACCTACGGCGTACCGGGGCGCATCGCGTCGAGGGCCCGGCGCAGTCCGGCGAGCTTGCGCTCCAGGTGCGCCGCGGTGGCGGCCACCCCGGCGTCCTCGGCCCCGTCCAGCTGCTTGCCCAGCGCCTCCGCCTGCTCCTCGACCGCCGCCAGCCGCGCGGACAGCTCGCCGAGCAGCGCCCCGCCCAGGGACGGCTCGCCGCCGCCCGCCTCCAGCTGCAGCCGCAGCAGCGCGGCCTGCTCCTTCAACTGGCAGTTCTTGACGTACAGGTCGACGAAGACCGAGACCTTGGCGCGCAGCACCCACGGGTCGAAGGGCTTGGAGATGTAGTCCACCGCGCCGGCCGCGTAGCCGCGGAAGGTGTGGTGCGGACCGTGGTTGATCGCGGTCAGGAAGATGATCGGGATGTCCCGGGTGCGCTCGCGGCGCTTGATGTGGGCGGCCGTCTCGAAGCCGTCCATCCCGGGCATCTGGACGTCCAGCAGGATCACCGCGAAGTCGTCCGTCAGCAGCGCCTTGAGCGCCTCCTCGCCGGAGGCGGCGCGGACCAGCGTCTGGTCCAGGGCGGAGAGGATCGCCTCCAGCGCCAGCAGGTTCTCCGGCCGGTCGTCGACCAGGAGGATCTTCGCCTTCTGCATCGGGGCTCGCCCTCCTGTCGCCTGCCTGCCGCCCGGTGCGGGCACTCGCGTACTGCCCACCGCTACCCCGGTCATGCTAGCCGCACCCCCTCGCCCGGCACATCGCTCCGTCGGGACCCGATCCGGAGCGGCGCACAGCCGGTGCTCCGGCGCACGCTCAGCAGCGTGTCGCCGTCCGGTCACTGTTCGCAACGCTCGGTGACCCTACCGGGTTCCCGGGCCGCTCCGCCAGCAAACCGGCCGACCGGCAGGGGGGGGCCCCCCGGGGGGGGGCCCGGGGGGGGGCCCGCGCCCCCCGCCCCCCCGGGGGGCGGGGGGCCCCCCCGGCAGAGACCCACACCC